>NZ_JCACWC010000003.1:0-80000 GCF_059070375.1 Sinorhizobium sp. | reverse complement strand
GACGCTTGCCGCCCTGCCGCAGCTTGCCGTCACGAGGGCATCGCGCCTTGCGGCGGCGCTCGGCTACGGGCGCGTCGCCGGCTTCGCCATCTGTCTTTGGCCCGCCCTCTACCGCCAGATCCGTCTGCCGGTCTTCGCAGTGCTCGTCTATTCGGTATCCGTGGTCGACGTCGCCATGATCCTCGGGCCGAAGCTGCCGCCGACATTGCCGGTGCGAGTAACCCAATGGGCCGGAGACGACGACCTCGGTGCGCGATTTCTCGCATCGGCGGGCGCTTTCCTGCAGCTTGGCATCGTCGTTGCCGCAATGGCGAGTTGGATCGTGCTCGAACGGGTCGGGAAAGCCGTTCTCGCGCGCCTGACCCTTTCCGGACGGCGCTTTGCGCGGGACGGCGCGCTTCGCGCCGCGGGCGCCCTCGCCATGAGCACCTGTACGGTCACCATTTTCGCGGGGCTCAGCGTGCTTTCGATCTGGTCGGTTGCAGGCCTCTGGCCCTTTCCCGACGCGTTGCCCGGAAGTCTCACGCCCAATACCTGGATGCGCACATTGCCTCAACTCTGGGCCCCGCTCGGCACCACGGTCGCGCTCGCTCTTTCGGCGTCATCGCTGGCGCTCGTATTTACCATCCTCCTGCTCTACCGCAACGGCATCGCCGGCGGACGGAAGAATGCAGCCGGCTACCGGCTGCTTTACCTCCCCTTGCTCGTCCCGGAGATCAGCTTCGTTTTCGGGCTGCAGGTCCTGATGCTCTCGGCGGGGCTCACTCCCGGCTTTGCGAGCGTGCTGGCGATCCATTTCGTTTTCGTGCTCCCTTACGTGCTTCTGTCGCTGTCGGCCCCCTGGCGCGCGGTCGACCCGCGCTTCGAAAAAATTGCCGCCGGCTTCGGCAAGCCGGCGTTGGAAATCCTGTTCACGGTCCGGCTGCCATTGCTCTTTCGTGCCTGCCTCACCGCGCTCGCGGTCGGTTTCGCCGTGTCGGTCAGCCTCTATCTGCCGACGCTCCTCATCGGGTCCGGGCGGCTGACGACGATCACGACCGAGGCCGTCGCACTCTCGTCGGGCGGCGACCGGCGGGTCATCGGCATCTACGCCCTCGTTCAGGGTCTCCTGCCCTTCCTCGCATTTCTCGTTGCGTCGCTCGGCCCGCAGTTGCTATTCCGCAACCGGCGGGCAATGAGGACGTGAATGCAGGAAAACGCCGGGTCAAATTCCCCGATCAAGACAGGATGCCTGACGCTCTCGGAGGTGACGATCGGTCTGGGCGGCCGGGCCCTGCTCGCCGTATCGGCGTCCGTCGCGCCGGGCGAGGTGCTGACGATCATGGGGCCGTCCGGCTCCGGCAAGTCGACCCTGCTCGCCTTTGCGGGAGGCTTTCTCGATGCGGCATTCGATGTGAGCGGCCGCATCCTGATCGACGGCAAGGACCTGACGGCGGTTCCCGCCAACCGGCGCCACGCGGGCATTCTGTTTCAGGATCCGCTGCTCTTTCCCCATCTATCGGTCGGCGGCAACATCGTCTTCGCCATAGCGCCGGCTGTCAAAGGACGAGCCGCACGCCGCCGGCTGGCCGATGCAGCCCTCGACGAGGTGGGCCTTACCGGCTTCTTCGACCGCGACCCGGACACGCTCTCCGGCGGCCAGAAGGCACGCGTGGCGCTGCAAAGGGTACTCGTTTCCGCGCCACGATTCCTGCTTCTCGACGAACCTTTCTCCAATCTCGACGCGGCGCTCAGGCAGCAGACGCGTGAGCTTGTCTTTTCCAAGGCGAGGGCGGCCGGGCTGCCCACCATCCTGGTGACCCACGACAGTGCCGACGCGGAAGCCGCCGGCGGCCGCGTGATCGAAATCGGAATGGAGGAGCAGGCGTGATGCGCGCGCTTCCGACCCTGCCTATCCGCGAGATCCTGCCCGGCCTTGGCGACGCGCTCGCTTCGTCGGGATCGGTCGTGCTGTCGGCTCCTCCCGGCGCCGGCAAGACGACGCTGGTGCCGCTTTTTCTGCTCGACCAGCCCTGGCGCGGCGACGGCAAGATCATTCTGCTCGAACCGCGGCGGCTCGCAGCGCGGGCCGCGGCCGGACGCATGGCCGAACTTCTGGGGGAGAAGGTCGGCGAAACCGTCGGCTACCGGATGCGGCTCGACAACCGCGTATCGGGCAAAACCCGGATCGAAGTTGTAACGGAGGGCGTCTTTAGCCGGATGATCCTCGACGATCCCGAATTGTCCGGCGTTTCGGCTGTCCTTTTCGACGAGTTCCACGAGCGTTCGCTGGATGCCGATTTCGGGTTGGCGCTGGCGCTCGACGTGCAATCGGCGCTGCGCGAGGACCTCAGGATCGTCGTCATGTCGGCGACGCTCGACGTCGAACGCATCGCCGGGCTCGTCGGCGATGCGCCGGTCCTGAAAAGCGAGGGCCGGAGTTTCCCTATCGACATACGCTACGAAAACAGAGCGGCCGGTGAAAGCGTCGAGGACGCGATGGTCCGCACGATTGCAGAGGCGCATCGTTCCGAGGAAGGTTCCATCCTTGCCTTCCTGCCCGGGCAGGCGGAAATCGCCCGCACGGTCGCGCGGCTCGCCGATCGCTTCGGGGAGGCGACCGCAATCGTGCCGCTCTTCGGCAATCTGAGCCAGAAGGAACAGGATGCGGCGATCCGCCCGGCACCGAAGGGCACGCGCAAGATCGTGCTGGCGACCTCGATCGCCGAAACCTCGATCACCATCGACGGCGTCAGGATCGTCGTCGACAGCGGCCTGCAGCGGCTGCCGGTCTTCGAGGCCTCGACCGGCATCACGCGGCTCGAAACCGTGCGCGTTTCAAGAGCCTCGGCCGATCAGCGCGCCGGGCGCGCCGGAAGGACCGAGCCGGGTATCGCGATTCGCCTGTGGCATCCCGGCCAGACGGCGGCGCTCGCCGCCTTCACGCCGCCGCAGATCCTTGCCAGCGATCTCTCCGGACTGCTCCTCGATCTTGCCCATTGGGGTGTGGCCGACCCGTCGACGCTGAAATTCCTCGATCCGCCGCCGGAGACGGCCCTGCGCGAGGCGCGGGGCCTGCTCGTCGAGCTCGGCGCGATCGACAGCCGCGGGGCGCTGACGCCGAGGGGCCGCAGGATCCGCGATCTGGCGCTGCCGGTGCGGCTTGCGGCAATGTCGGTCGCAGCCGCCGAGGAAGGGCGGGCGCAGGAGGCCTGCCTTCTCGCGGTGATGCTCACCGAGCAGGGCCTCGGCGGCAACAGCATCGATATCGAGGAGCGGCTGCGCCGGTTTCGGAGCGAGCGCAGCGACCGGGCCGAGGCCGCCCGCGGTCTGGCGCGGCGAATGGCCGGCGAACTCGGCGCATCGAACAAGGCGGGTCTGGAGCCCGTTCTGCCTGGAGCCCTGCTGATGCACGCCTTTCCCGACCGCATCGCGCTGCAGCGCGGCGGGCGCGGCCGCTTCGTCATGGCGAATGGACGCGGCGCCGAGATCCCCGAGACCGAACGGCTTGCTGCGGCCGGAATGCTCGTCATTGCCGATCTTACCGGCAGAGCCGGGGCGCAGCGGGTGCTCGCTGCAGCGGAAATAACGAGAGGCGATGTCGAAGGGCACATGCCGGACGCCATCGTCACCGAGGAGCAAAGCTTCTTCGATCGGGCCAGCCGGCAGGTGCGTGCGCGCCGGGTGACACGGCTCGGGGCGATCATCTTCGAGGAGAAACCCCTGCCTCGCCCCAGCGGCCAGGCGGCGGCGCGGGCACTCGCGGACGGTATCCGGCAGCTGGGGCTCGCCGCTGTCCCCTTCCCGAAGGACGTGGAGCAACTGCGCGACCGTATCGGCTTCCTGCACCGCTCCATCGGTGAGCCCTGGCCGGACATGTCGGACGCGGCGCTGATCTCCCGTCTCGACGCGTGGTTCGTTCCGTTCCAGGGAGACGCCGGCGGCATTGACGGGATCCAGGGCCGCGATCTCGCCGAAGGCCTCATCTCGCTCGTTCCATACGGCCTTCAGCGCGACCTCGCGCGGCTGGCCCCTACGCATTTCGAAGCGCCGACAGGCCAGCGTCATCCGATCCATTACGACGGCGACGAACCGCTCCTGTCGATCCGCGTTCAGGAGCTCTTCGGCCTGAAAGCGCATCCCGCGATCGGCGACGGTCGGCTGCCGCTGCTTCTCGAGCTGATTTCCCCCGGCCACCGCCCGATCCAGACGACCCGGGACCTGCCCGGCTTCTGGGCCGGTTCGTGGAAGGACGTCAGAGCCGAGATGCGCGGCCGCTATCCGAAACATCCCTGGCCGGAGGATCCCGCCAATGCGATGCCGACGACGCGCGCGAAACCGCGCGGGACTTAGAACGGGCGGAAAAGTGTACTCCAAAGTGGCCGGATGCGGCTCTACGGCGCACCGCGGTCCGCCGCCGTTTCATATTTGCCGGGTTCGGAATAAAGTCCGGTAAGATGAATTGACGCCCGGTCGCGCATGCGACCCGCATCGCGAAACGGAAACGCATGGCAGCTGCGACACTCTATAACGATCAGAACAGCAATCGCAGTCTGAGGCTGCAGACGCTCATCCGGCTGCGCTGGCTGGCGGTGGGCGGACAATCGCTCGCCGTCGTCGTCACGGCGCTGTGGCTGCAGTTCCCGCTGCCGATCGTTCCCTGCTCCGTATTGATCGCCTGCCTGGCGCTTCTCAACGTCTTTCTCACGCTCCGCTTTCCGCCGACGCAGCGGTTGACGCCGCCGGCCGCCTTCTCCCTGCTCGGTCTCGACCTTGCGCAACTGACTGCGTTGCTCTTCATCACCGGCGGCCTTGCGAATCCCTTCGCGCCGCTTCTCTGCGTGCCGGTGATCATCTCGTCGGCCTCGCAGCCGAAGCCGCAGAGCATCGTGCTGGCCGGCCTCGCCGTCCTTGGCGTCACCGCCCTTGCCTTCTCGCCCTTCCCGCTGCCCTGGTATCCGGGCACCGTTCTGCTGATGCCGCGCGTGCTGACGGCGGGCATCTGGTTCGCGATCGTCTCGATGACGGCCTTCGCCGCCTTCTACACCTATCGCGTCTCGCTCGAGGCAAGCGAGCTTTCCGAAGCGCTGACGGCGACCGAGCTCGTCCTCCAGCGGGAGAAGCACCTGTCGCAGCTCGACGGTCTCGCGGCCGCCGCCGCCCACGAACTCGGAACGCCGCTCGCGACGATCAGCGTCGTCGCCAAGGAGATGGAACGGGAGCTTGGCGACGATCCGCGTTTCGGCGAGGACGTCCATCTTCTGCGCAGCCAGAGCGAACGCTGCCGCGACATTCTGAGGCGGCTGACCACCCTTTCGTCCGAAAGCGAAGAACATATGCGGCTTCTGCCGCTCTCATCGCTGATCGAGGAGGTGATGGCGCCGCATCGCGAATTCGGCATAGAAATCGAGCTGAAGGAGCAGGGCGATCGCGCCTCGGAGCCGGTCGGCATCCGCAATGCCGGCATTCTCTACGGCCTGGGCAATCTGCTGGAGAACGCGGTCGACTATGCGCGCAAGAAGGTGACCGTCACGACGGAACACACGGCCGAGCGCGTGCGGGTGACGATCGAAGACGACGGCGACGGTTTTTCGCCGGACATCCTGGCGCGGATCGGCGAACCCTACGTGACGCGGCGGCAGAAGGACGACAGTGCCGGCGGGCTCGGCCTCGGTCTCTTCATCGCCAAGACGCTGCTCGAGCGTTCAGGTGCCCGGCTGCGCTTCGAGAACGGCGGCTCGAAACACCCGGGCGCCCGGGTCAGCGTCGAATGGCCGCGCGTGCTGATGGACACGAAACTGGCGAAATGACTTTTGGCGGTTTATTGAAGACAGGTGCGGGGAAACCCACATGATTGCCGGCAAAACCACCTACCGCATGTTTCCTTTGATCCTGTCCGGTGAAAGAATAGAACATGCAGCACTTGAAGGGTTACAGCGGCCCTTGCGCGCCCGGTGAGACGCATGGCGCTGTAGGGATTTGAGAAATGATCGAAAAGTCGATGCCTGCGCCAAACACTCACGCCGCCGATGCGGACCTGATCGGGCCTGACAAGAGCCTTCTGATCGTCGATGACGACACGGCCTTTCTGCGGCGCCTCGCCCGCGCAATGGAAGCGCGCGGCTTCGCGGTCGAGATCGCCGAATCGGTCGCCGAAGGCATAGCCAAGGCGAAGACCCGCCCGCCGAAACATGCAGTCATCGATCTCCGCCTGAGCGACGGCAGCGGTCTCGACGTGATCGAGGCGATCCGTGGGCGCCGCGACGACACGCGCATGATCGTTCTGACGGGCTATGGAAACATCGCGACAGCGGTCAACGCCGTGAAGCTCGGAGCTCTCGACTATCTGGCCAAGCCCGCAGACGCCGACGACATTCTCGCGGCGCTGATTCAGCGCCCGGGCGAGCGGGTGGAGCCTCCGGAAAACCCGATGTCGGCCGATCGCGTGCGATGGGAGCATATTCAGCGCGTCTATGAAATGTGCGAGCGCAATGTTTCCGAAACGGCGCGCCGGCTCAACATGCACCGTCGGACCCTGCAGCGCATTCTGGCGAAACGGGCGCCGAAGTAACTCGCGCCGCCTTTTTAATCCCGCTCGCCGCTGACGATGTCGCTGATCGACTGGCCGAGCTCGCCGTTTCGCTCGGCTGCCCATTCTGCGAGCGTCAGGCGCTGCGCCGCCGTGCGCGCGAAGGCCTGCGTCACCGATTTTCGCGTGCTCGGCGGCAGGCGGTGTTCCGGAGCGTCGCGCAGCATATGCGCGCCGTAGCCGTCGGAAAGCATCAGCCCGCATTCTTCCGGAAAGATGTCGAGGGGAACCTGCGCATGCGTTGCGAAGAACAGGCGGTCGCAGTGGAGCCGGTATTCCGGCCACTTGCGATCGACGCGGAAGTCCTCGATCGAGGTCTTGATCTCGATGATCCAGATTTCACCCTTTGGCGAGAGCGAGATGAGATCGGCCCGCCTCCCGCTCGCAAGCGTCAGTTCGGGCAGAGCCGCGTGGCGCAGTTCCATCAGCAGCCGCTGAACGCCGCGCCTTACCTTCATCGCCCGCTCTGACTGGCGACCGTCTGCGAGCGGATTATCGCCATGGATAGACAAGATCGTCATTGCCGCCCTCGGAAAGTGCTACGGCGACCTTTGCGCCTCTGACGAGACGCGCGGCGCTGCAGGATGGTTTGTTGCAAAAAAGCAATCGTCACGGAATTTACACCTTTCGGCCACATTGCGGGGGGCCGGTCCCTTGCGCACTGCGGTGCAATAGAAAATAAGCTGTTGCCGCTGACGGCCGGACACCCTCCCCCGTATTTTCCTGACCTCTTTTACGAGACCATCATGCGCTTCCGCAACGCTCTCCTTCTGTGCAGCCTGGCGGCCACCGTTGCCCTCGCCGGCTGCTCACAGACCACGACCACGGCCGGCTCCTCTCCCGAGGGCGAAAAAGTGGCGACGAACCAGATTTTCTCCAGCAATTATGGCCCTGTTGAGGACCACGGATATGCGGTGCCGGGCGTTCCGATCAACCGCGTAGATCAGCGTTTCCATCGGCAGATCGTCGATTATCCGACGAAGGAACGCCCGGGAACGATCGTCGTCAACACGCCGAGCCGCTTCCTCTATTACGTGCTGCCCGGCGGCAAGGCCGTACGTTACGGGATCGGCGTCGGCAAGCAGGGTTTCGCGTGGGAAGGCGAGGCCTATGTCGCCTGGAAGCAGGAATGGCCGACCTGGCACCCGCCGAAGGAAATGGCCGAGCGCAAGCCGGAAGTCGCCAGATATGTAGAGGCCGGCATGGGCCCGGGCATCAGCAATCCACTCGGTGCCCGCGCTCTCTATCTCTTCAACAAGGAAGGCCGGGACACGCTGTTCCGCCTGCACGGCACGCCGGAATGGTCGTCGATCGGCACCGCCGCCTCGTCCGGCTGCATCCGCCTGATGAACCAGGATATCATCGATCTCTATTCGCGGGTCCGCCCCGGCCGCAACGCACGCGTCGTCGTGCAGCAGTAACGGCTGCAACACATCGAAAAAGGGCCATCCGGTGGTGCCGGGTGGCCCTTTCTTTTTGCCGTCGCGGCGTGATTGCGCTCGATTCGATAAGTTGGCGCGTCCTTTGTGCGTCCCTTTAGACGCGCGGCGCGCCTTGTTGATCCCCTCATTCCTGTGCTCGTCACAGGAATCCAGCCAGACCAAGTTCTTGGGCTGACCGAACGCTTCCCGCGCCGCAGACGCGGCGAGGGCATTGCGTCACCGCTTGACCATCTCGCACATTCGCAAATTAAAGTCGTAGTAGCCGCACATCCCCGGTCCCTCATTCCTGTGCTTGTCACAGGAATCCAGCCAGACCAAGTCCTTGGGCTGAAAGAACGCTTCCCGCGCCGCAGACGCGGCGCTGCTCTCATCCCTGTGACGAGCACAGGGATGAGGGGAGGAGAGATTGCAGCCCTCCGAAGAGTTTTCTACAGCGCCGGGCGTCTTATGAGACGCGCCAAGGTCGCTGTAGCCCTTTGAGCTGCTGCACGGTCGGTACTCAATGAATTCAAGCGCATCGCCATGCGTGCCGGCAAAACCGACCAGAGCTTCGACGCGATTATCCATTTCGCGGCAGCCGTCATAGACTCAAAAAGAACCTCAACAGGCCTCAGGCCCGCTGCTTCGCCTTCAGCTCCAGCCGGCGGCGATGCAGGACCGGCTCGGTATAGCCGTTCGGCTGCTCGCGGCCCTTGAGCACGAGATCGAGCGCCGCCTGAAAGGCGATCGATTCGTCGAAGCGCCCGGCCATGGGCTGGTAATTCGGATCGCCGGCGTTCTGCCCGTCGACGATCGCCGCCATGCGCTTCATTGTCTCCACGATCTGCGCTTCGCTGACGATGCCGTGATGCAGCCAGTTCGCCATATGCTGCGCCGAGATGCGCAGCGTCGCGCGGTCCTCCATCAGGCCGACATTGTTGATGTCCGGCACCTTGGAGCAGCCGACGCCCTGGTCGACCCAGCGCACGACATAGCCAAGAATGCCCTGCGCATTGTTGTCGAGTTCGCGCTGGATTTCTTCCTCGGTCCAGTTCGGCCGTGGGGCGACCGGCACGGAGAGGATATCGGCGAGCTTCGCGCGGGCGCGGCTCTTGAGGCCCGCCTGGACTTCGGCGACGTTGACGCGGTGATAGTGGGTGGCATGCAGAGTCGCGGCCGTCGGCGACGGTACCCAGGCCGTGTTCGCGCCCGCCTTCGGATGAGCGATCTTCTGCTCCAGCATCGCCGCCATCAGGTCCGGCATCGCCCACATGCCCTTGCCGATCTGGGCGTGGCCGGAAAGCCCGCACGCTAGACCGACATCGACGTTCCAGTTCTCATAGGCCGATATCCATGGCGCCTGCTTCATGTCGCCCTTGCGGATCATCGGGCCGGCTTCCATCGAGGTGTGGATTTCGTCGCCGGTGCGGTCCAGGAAGCCGGTATTGATGAAGACGACCCGTTCGCGGGCGGCGCGGATGCATTCCTTGAGGTTGACGGTCGTCCGCCGCTCCTCGTCCATGATTCCCATCTTCATCGTGTTGGCCGGAAGCCCGAGCGCCGCCTCTACGCGGGCGAAAATCTCGCAGGCGAAGGCGACTTCCTCCGGCCCGTGCATTTTCGGCTTGACCACATACATGGAGCCGCTGCGGGAATTCGCCCGCCGGCCGTTCCGGCCGATGTCGTGGAGTGCGATCAGCGCCGTCACCATGGCATCCATCAGGCCTTCCGGCACCTCTTTGCCGTCCCGGTCGAGGATCGCGGGGTTGGTCATCAGGTGCCCGACATTGCGCACCAGCATCAGCGACCGGCCCGGCAGTGTCAGAGTCGCGCCGTCCGCAGCCTTATAGGCCCTGTCGGGGTTGAGCCTCCGGGTGAACGCCCTGCCGCCCTTGGTCACCTCCTCCTCGAGATCGCCTTTCATCAGCCCGAGCCAGTTGCGGTAGACGAGCACCTTGTCCTCGGCGTCGACGGCCGCAACCGAATCCTCGCAATCCATGATCGTGGTGATCGCCGATTCCAAGACGACGTCGGATATGCCGGCTGCATCGGCCTTGCCGATGGGTGTCGTTGCGTCGAGGACGATGACGACGTGAAGGCCGTTCCGACGCAGAACGATCTCGGACGGCGCCGCGGGGTCACCAGCATAGCCGGCGAACTGAACGGAATTGCGCGGAGCGCTCTTCGTGCCGTCGGCAAGCGTTACGGTCAGCGTCGCTCCCTCGATCGAGAACGATTCGGCATCGCTCCAGCGGCCGGCCGCCAGCGGAGCGCTCGCGTCGAGAAATTCTCGCGCCCAGGCGATGACCTTGGCACCGCGCTTCGGATTATATCCCTTGCCGCGCTCGGCCCCGTCGGTCTCCGCTATCGCATCGGTGCCGTAAAGGGCGTCGTAGAGCGATCCCCAGCGGGCATTGGCGGCATTGAGCGCATAGCGCGCATTCATCACCGGCACGACAAGCTGCGGCCCGGCGATCGTCGCGATTTCGGAATCGACATTTGCGGTCGAGACGTAAAAATCGGGACCTTCCGGCAGGAGGTAGCCGATCTCCCGCAGGAAGGCTTCATAGGCTTCCATGTCGACCGGGGCACCATGCTCGCGATACCAGCCGTCGAGCCTGGCCTGCATCTCGTCGCGCTTGACGAGAAGGGTCCGGTTTTTCGGTCCGAGATCGTGAACGAGATCCGAGAAGGCGGAAAAGAACCGCTCCGCCTCGACCCCGGTGCCCGGCATCGCCTCTTCGACGAGAAAGCGGTGGAGCCCCGCATCGATCTGCAATCCATATTTCTCAACGCGGTCCATGCCACAGCTCCTGATTCAGTATTCCCATTGCCATAGATAGAAGCGGCGCCCGGAAGGAAAAGCGCTTTGGCCCCGCTCACATGCGCGGACACTCTCTCATCAAAGCATTCCCTGTCAATTCCGCAAGGATGCGAAGAATTGTTTCCGGAATGGAAAAGGTCAAGACGCGTGATGCGCGATACGGGGCCGGCCGCTTGCCGAGGCGATGAAGCGTGCCTCGATCAGCTTGCGGCTGCCTTCGACTTCCGGCGCGTCGATCTCTTCCCGAAGCACCGCGGCGGGTTCTTCTGCACCGTTGGCGCGGGCGCTCTCCAGGGCCATCATTTCGGCGCGCCGGCGGGCGACGCCGAAAGCTTCCTGCTCATCGACGAAGCGTTCGCTCGCGCCCGCACCGTTGACGATGAAAATGCCTTCTTCCGGCGTCGTCACGAAGACGGTGATCGTTGCCCGCACCTGACCGACAACCGCGCCGACGGCGTTTGCCACATCTGCCTCCGCCGGGATCGCGGCGTCGGTGGAAAGCATTTCGGCGATGGCGGGGTAATAGACCGGCGCCGAGGCGCCGAGACCGACAAGCGGCCGGTCGAGGCTGATCGAAAAGCGCACTATGCCCGGTTCCCGTTTCAGCGCCCGGTCGACGGCAAGTGAGGCGGCGGGGTCGATGGCGGCGCCGTCCTCGCTGAGACAGGCTTGCAGGATGGCTTCGGAGGATTGTCGCGTCAGCCGGTCGACGATCAACTGCGCGAGAGCTTCGACGGAGGCGGCGATAGGCTGTCCCGATCCGTCCTTGGTGCGGGCGGCGATCTCGAGGCCCAGGCGTGCGGCCTCGCCGTTCCACTGCGCCTGCCGTCCGAGAACATGCATCGCGTCCGAGGGGGTGAGCCCGCAGATATGCACCAGCCCGCGCGCCACGAGCCGGTCGAGCGTTGCCTTCTGCGGCGTGCTGACGAGCAGGTCCGCAAGCGCCACCGGCACCATGCCGATGCGGCCGTAGAGTGCCTGCTCCTGCGGCTGAAGCCCGCTCGCCAGGTGGTCGGGCAAGCCGGTGCGGACCGCCAGGCGTCCATCATGCCGGCCGGCATGAGGCGCCCGCAACTGCCTTTCGAGCACCGACAGGACGGCGTCGCCGTGCAGGGCCGCGGCCAGGCTCAAGGGCAGGAACCGTCGGGGCCCGAGATCGAGCTTGGCCTTGAGGCCGCGGTCGTTGATCTTCACCTCGGAGTCGCCGCCGAGGCCGTAGGTACGCATGGCGACCGCCTCGACCATGGTGCGAAAGCCTCCGACGACCGCGCCCTCCGCATCGAGTCGCGGGCGGCCCTTTTCGAGTACGGCTACGTCTGTCGTCGTGCCGCCGATATCGGAGACGACGGCGTTGTCCAAGCCGGTCAGATAGCGAGCACCGACGAGGCTCGCGGCCGGCCCGGAAAGGATCGTCTCGATCGGGCGCAGCCGCGCTTCGGCGGCCGAGATCAGCGCACCGTCGCCGCGCACCACCATCATCGGCACGTCGATGCCGCGGGCCTTGAGGAAGTCTTCGCACGAACCGATCAGCCGGTCGATCATCGAGACGAGGCGCGCATTCAGAAGCGTCGTCAGCGCCCGGCGCGGGCCGCCGAGCTTGGAGGAAAGCTCATGGCTGCAGGTGACCGGCAGGTGCGAGACCTCGCGGATGCGATCGCGCACGCGCTTCTCGTGGTCCGGGTTGCGCACGGCGAAATAACCGGCGATGGCGAAGGACGACACCTGAGAGCCGAGTGCCGGCAGCGCCGCGTCGAGCGCACTCATGTCGAGCGGCGTCTCGCCTCCATGGACGTTGTGGCCGCCGGGAAGGAACAGAACGGGATCGGATCCGAGCGCTTCCTGAAGGCCGTCGCGCTTCAGGTCTTCGGGAGCAAAACCGATCATGATCAGGCCGGCACGGCCGCCCTGGCCTTCGACCAGCGCATTGGTGGCAAGCGTCGTCGAGAGCGACACGAGGCTGATCGCCGAAACCGGCACTCTCGCCTTCGCGAGCACCGCCTCCACCGCGCCGGAAACGCCCTCGGCCAGGTCGTGGCGGGTCGTCAGCGCCTTGGCCTTGGCGACGACGCCGGTAGCTTCGCTGAAAAGGACGGCGTCGGTGTAGGTGCCGCCGGTGTCGATGCCGAGGAGAAGATGCGGGGTCAATTTCTGCTCAGTCCAATGATGAGGGTCCGGAAGGGTCTGTCCGGTGATAGGACATATTCTTGGAAAAAACCATCGCGCGACAACGACGTTTCCGTGTCTGACGGCGGGCGTATCCCACCAACCTGGGCCCTACTTCACCCGGGCAGACACCTTCATCGGCAGGCCGCCCCTCGGCTGCGTCGTCAGCCTTTGGACAGGCCAGGGATGCGTCTCGTCCGTCAGGTCGAAGCGGAAGCGGTGCATGAGCACGGCAAGCGCGATAACCGCCTCCTGCAGCGCGAAGGTCGCGCCGATGCAGATGCGCGGGCCAGCGCCGAAGGGCAGGTACTGGAAGCGGTTGATCTTGTCCCGGTTTTCCGGAAGGAAGCGCTCCGGCATGAAGGCGCGGGGTTTCTGCCAGTAGAGCGCGTGCCGGTGGAGCGTCCAGGGCATGACCAGCACCGATATTCCCTTGCGGATCGGCACGCGCTCGCCTTCCGGGGAAGTCCACGCATCCTCCTCGATCGCGGCGCGGTTGATGGATGGCGCCGGCGGATAGAGCCTCAACGCCTCCTCGAAGGCGGCAAGCACATGCGGCATGCGCCCGAGCCAGTCGACCGGATCGGCGCCGCTTGCAAGAACCGAATCGATCTCCTGTTCCATCGTCTCGCGATAGGCGGGCGTATTGGCGACGCAATAGAAACACCAGGCGAGCGCCCGTGCCGTGGTCTCGTGGCCGGCACCTATGAAGGTGAGAATATTGTCCTCGATCTCGGAGGTCGTAAGCCCATCCGGACCTTCCAACTGCAGAAGCAGGGTCAGAAAGTCGTTCGGGACCTCGCCGGGCGCTTCCGCCATCCGTCGCCGGCGCAGAGACATCGTCTCGGAAACGACGCCGCGGAAACGGTCGAGCACTTTCCGGCCGCCGATACGGGTCAGTCGCGGAACCCAGCTCGGCGCAACCAGGAGGTCCATCGGATCGACGCGCCCCATTCGATGCAGCAATTCCTCGACATTGGCGGCGAAGCCCTGCTTTTCGACGGCGATCTCGCCGGAAAAGAGGGTCTCGGCCAGGATCTCGAAGGTGAGTTCCGTCATGTCCACGGCGACATTGGTGACGAAGGGTTCCGATGAAGCACCCGCGTAGCGGTCGACGAAGGCCTCGCAAACGCGAAGCATCTGGCCGGCAAAGCCTTTTGCGTGCCTTGGCGTGAAGACCGGCGCCATCGCCTTGCGCGACCGTTTCCAGACCTCGCCTTCCGCCGTCAGGAGGCCGTCGCGCAGGATCGGGCGCAGGATCAGCCGACGGACATTCGACATTTCGTAGTTGGCGGCGTTCTCGACGAGGATATAGCGGATGAGGCCGGGATCGTTGACGATAAGCGTCCGCTGATTGATGAACTTCGTCTCGATCCAGGGAAGCGTGTAGGAAGGCTCGCCCCAGAGCTCGAGCGGGTTTCGCAGAACCGTGCGGATGATCTCGAGCCGCGAGGGGATGCCGGTGCGCGGGACGGGCGCGGGCGGCTCGAATGGCTCCGGTCGCGTATCCATGTGTATGCCTTTCCCAGAGCAATTCCAGGAAAAGTGCGCAGCGGTTCTCAGTCCGGAATTGCGGAATGCTCTGGTCGCGTACCGTTCCAGTTTTTTACGGCGCAATCAAGAAAATGCTTCACGTGAATCGCGATGATTCCGCTGCCGGGCGATAAAGGATCACAAAAGGCTTTCGAGCTCTGCCAGCTTGTCGTTGACGAGCCAGCCGTAATAGTTCTCCTCCGGCCAGTGGACCTCGCCCCCCTGGTTCTTTGCCGCAAGCGCGGCCGCACGCGCATCCGGATTGCCGACATTGTAGAGCGTTGCCGTCAGGCCCGGATTGCCGGAGATATCCATGCCCGCAATCGTGCGATAGGCATCGATCGAATGCCGGATGGAGGCGGCCATATAGGCAAGCGACACGTCCGGGTCCATGATCGCCTCATAGACGCCTGCGGCGTTGTTTTCGTCGAGGCGCTCATAACCGGAAACGCGCGACACCATATCCGTCAGCATCAATGCGGTCAGCGGATTGATCTGGCCGAGACCGAAGGTCTGCCCGGCGAAGAACGGCTGGAAGAAGACGGCGCTGAAGCGGTTGTTCGGGAAGGATTTGCCGGCCACGGTATGCCCGCGGAACTGGCTGTCCCAGACCCGCTCGCGGCAGGTCCAGAGCGCGTAGGAGCCTCTCTTGCCGGCGCATTCGGCAAATTGGGGCCGCTCGACGAATTCGGCGATGGACTCGCCCTGATAGCCGAACTGGAAGCTGTCGCCCGCATAGGCGGCCGCCTTGACGTAATAGGATTGCAGCCGGTCATAGGCGTCGACATTGTAGGTGTGTTCGCCGACGATCGCCCCGACCATGTGAATGGGCGCGATGCCGTAGGCGCCGGCGACCGACTTGATCTTGCCGACGAGCTTGCGGTCGGTGGCAAGAAGCTCGCGAACCTTCTCGTATTTCGCGTCGAAGGATGTGCGGCCGGCTTTGGTGCGGCGTACCGAGGCGCCCGGAACGCCCGGCTGCTCGACGTGGCGATTGCCCTGCGGAACGATGAGTATCCCGCTCGCAGCCGAAGGACCGGCGGCGAGGCAAAATGTGAAGATCACGAGCATGCAGGCGGTGAGGCGCACTATCAGTTTTCCTGTAGACTCTTGCAAGAAGCCGGCGGACCCGGCCGGTTCCGGCGCGCCCCTAAGGCAGAATCATGTCGGAATGATGCCTTAATTCTTAACGGCTGCTGATCGATCTAGAGAAAACGAAGGCGCCTGTCGAGTGACAGGCGCCCCACAATTCGGTGATCGACTGGCCTCGACGGAGGGCCGGGCGTCAGAGGATGTAGCGCGACAGGTCGGTATTGGCCGCGAGATCCCCGACATGCCGGCGAACGTAATCGGCATCGATCGTGACGCCCTGGCCTCCGCGATCGGGCGCGTTGAAGGAGACATCGTCGAGCACACGCTCCATCACGGTTTGCAGGCGGCGCGCGCCGATGTTCTCGACATTGGCGTTGAGCTGGACCGCCACCTCCGCCAGCGCGTCGATCGCGTCCTCGGTGAAGTCGAGGGCAACGCCCTCGGTCTCGAGCAGCGCCTTGTACTGGCGGATGAGGCTCGCCTCCGTCTCGGTCAGAATGCGGCGGAAATCCTCCTTGGTGAGGGCCCGAAGCTCGACGCGGATCGGCAGGCGCCCCTGCAGCTCCGGCAAAAGGTCCGACGGTTTTGCGACGTGGAACGCGCCGGAGGCGATGAAGAGGATGTGATCGGTCTTCACCGGCCCGTATTTCGTCGCCACCGTCGTGCCTTCGACCAGCGGCAGGAGGTCGCGCTGCACGCCTTCGCGCGACACGCCGGCACCGATGCCGCCTTCGCGGGTGGCGATCTTGTCGATCTCGTCGAGGAAGACGATGCCGTCATTTTCCGCCGCCGCCACCGCCTCACGCTGGATCTGCTCGTTGTCGAGCAGCTTGTCGGACTCGTCGTTGACCAGGAGCGCATAGGAGTCCTTGACCGTCGTCTTGATTTTCTTGGTCCGGCCGCCGAGTGCCTTGCCGAACATTTCCGAAAGGTTGAGGACGCCGATATTGGCGCCCGGCATTCCCGGGATCTCGAAGGCACCGCCGGGCGAGCCGGTTTCGGCGACATCGACCTCGATCTCCTTGTCGTCGAGCTCGTTGGCGCGCAGCTTCTTGCGGAAGGAATCGCGGGTTGCCGGCGAGGCGGTGGTGCCGACCAGCGCGTCGAGAACGCGCTCCTCGGCGTTCTGATGAGCCTTCGCCTTCACTTCGGCGCGCCTTTTCTCCCGCACGAGGCTGATGCCGACCTCGACGAGATCGCGAACGATCTGCTCCACGTCGCGGCCGACATAGCCGACTTCCGTGAACTTCGTTGCCTCCACCTTGACGAAGGGCGCGCCGGCGAGCTTGGCGAGGCGACGGGAAATCTCCGTCTTGCCGACGCCGGTCGGACCGATCATCAGGATATTCTTGGGCATGACCTCGTCGCGCAGCTCGTCGTCGAGCTGCTGGCGGCGCCAGCGGTTGCGCAGCGCAATGGCAACCGCGCGCTTCGCGTCCTTCTGGCCGATGATGTAGCGGTCGAGCTCCGACACGATTTCCCTGGGTGAAAAGTTGCTCATCGATTCCTCTCAAATTCCGTCCGCTCGAGCTCCATCAGGAGGGTTCGACCGGACTCGTCTATCCATTCGCCAAAAGGTACGAAACCGGCCTTCGCATAGGCTCGGACGGCGCGGCGGTTGCCGGCGTCGGGGTCGATGACGATGCGCGCGGCGCCGCTTTCGAACAGTCTTGCGGCAAAGGCTCTGAGCGCCATGGCGGCGACGCCTTTGCCTGTCATTTCGGGCGGGCCGATGAAGATGTCGACGCCGGGCGTGTCGCCCGACAGGTCCTTGGCCCAGGGCTCCTCGTCATATTCCGACGGGATCCAGGACTGGATATAGCCGGCCGGCTCCCCCTTCACACGAAAGACGAAACCGTCGACCTCACCCTTCGCGCAACCGTCCCGTATCAGCCCGAGTTCGACATCGGGATCGCCCCACCACTGCCGGACATGCGGCTCGGAAAGCCAGGCGAGGAGCATCGGCAGGTGGCCCTCGGCGACCGGCTCGAAGCTGACCTCTGCCGGCTCATTCGGCATCCAGCGTCTCCACGACGACGTTGTGGTTGGTGTAGACGCAGATGTCGCCGGCGATCTCCAGCGCGCGGCGGGCGATCTCCTCGGCCGACTTGTCGCTGTCCATGAGCGCCCGCGCCGCGGCAAAGGCATAGTTGCCGCCCGAACCGATGGCGATCGTCCCGTGCTCGGGCTCTAGAACGTCGCCGTTGCCGGTGATCGCCAGCGTCACCGTCCGGTCGGCAACCAGCATCATCGCCTCGAGATTGCGCAGGTACTTGTTGGTACGCCAGTCCTTGGCGAGCTCTACGGCCGCGCGCATCAGCTGGTCGGGATATTGCTCGAGCTTCGCCTCCAGCCGTTCCAGAAGCGTGAAGGCGTCCGCCGTCGCGCCGGCGAAGCCTGCAATCACGTCGCCCTTCGACAGGCGGCGGACCTTGCGGGCATTGCCCTTCATGACCGTCTGGCCGAGGCTCACCTGGCCATCGCCCGCCATTACCACCTTGCCGCCCTTGCGCACCGTGATGATGGTGGTCGCATGCATCGTTCCGTAAGGATTGTGTTCGCTCATGAAAGTACCTTTGGGCCCGGTAAGCCGGGGGGATGCGGCTCGCGATGAGCCTGGTTGCCTGAGGCCTATGTAAGTCGCAGCCGCGCGATTGCAAATGCGCGAACGCGCGCCCAGGCGGCTTTCGTTTTCACGTCGCTGCGGCGCACCGAATCTCCGTCGCAGTTCTGGATATTTCATGCCTCCCCTGATAAGGAGCGGCTCTGTGACGGAATGCGAAGATCGAAGGTGGCTTTGTCGCCCCTCTCCGCGACGCCCGAAAACGATGTTGCTCCGATAGGCCGGCTGGCCCAAAGTCTTCGGAGAGTGCAGACAGGAGAGCCTGATGGCAGACGTAACGCCGAGCCGCACCGGCCAAGTTTCGCGAAAGACGAATGAAACCGCCATATCCGTCTCGGTCAATGTCGACGGAACGGGCGTATCGAAGATCGCGACCGGCGTCGGCTTCTTCGACCATATGCTGGACCAGCTCTCGCGCCATTCGCTGATCGACATGGAGATCAAGGCGGAGGGCGACCTCCATGTCGATGATCACCACACCGTCGAGGACACCGGCATCGCCATCGGCCAGGCGCTGGCCAAGGCGCTCGGCGATCGCCGCGGCATCACCCGCTATGCCTCCATAGACCTCGCCATGGACGAGACGATGACGCGCGCCGCCGTCGACGTCTCCGGCCGGCCCTTCCTCGTCTGGAACGTGACCTTCACGTCGCCGAAGATCGGCAGCTTCGACACCGAACTCGTGCGCGAATTCTTCCAGGCGCTCGCCCAGCATGCCGGGATCACGCTGCATGTGCAGAACATCTACGGCGCCAACAACCATCATGTCGCCGAGACCTGCTTCAAGTCCGTCGCCCGCGTGCTCCGCACGGCAACCGAAATCGATCCGCGCCAGGCGGGACGCGTCCCCTCGACCAAAGGGACGCTCGCCTGAGCCGGCCAATATCTGGTTTAAAGACCATGGCCTCCTATCTGATCATGACCCCGCCCGGCGCACCGGCCGACGACGAAAGGGCACGGTTCATCGCCGACGGGTTCTCCTGGACCGCCTTCTTCTTCCCCGGTCCGTGGCTCATCGTCAAACGCGCGTGGCTCATCGGAATCTTCGTTTCCGTTCTGCAGTTCCTGTTGCTTCTTGCGGCATCGGTGCCCGGCGGCTTCAGCGCAGCGCTGCTCGTCCATCTGGCGCTCGGTCTCATCGTGTCGCTCGAAGGCCCGCTTCTCATCGCCCGCAAGCTCTCGGCACGCGACTGGACGTTTCGTTCGGTCGTTCCGGCACGCGATCTCGAGACGGCCGAAGAAATCTATTACTCGAACGCCGAGCCGTCAGCGCCTGCAGGAGATGCAGCTCCCATGCCGTCGGCCGACAGGTCCGCTACGGGACGGCCGGGCGCCGCCGCCGGGCTCGGCTTTTTTGAATCCTATGGAGAGCGCTGATGCGGGTCGCCATCATTGACTACGGATCCGGCAATCTGCGCTCGGCCACCAAGGCCTTCGAGCGCGCCGCCCGCGAGGCCGGCATCGCGGCCGAAATCGATCTCACCGACAGGCCGGAACGGGTGGCCACGGCCGATCGGATCGTGCTGCCGGGCGTCGGCGCCTATGCCGACTGCCGCCGCGGCCTCGCCGCCGTGGAGGGCATGGAGGAAGCGCTGACGGAGGCGGTCGAGAAAGCTGGCCGCCCCTTCTTCGGCATCTGCGTCGGCATGCAGCTCATGTCGTCGCGCGGACTCGAAAAGACGGTGACGAAGGGTTTCGGCTGGATCGCCGGCGATGTCGTCGAGATGACGCCCGAGGACCGCTCGCTCAAGATCCCCCAGATCGGCTGGAACACGCTTGATCTCAAGCGCGCGCACGCCCTTTTCGACGGCATTCCGACCGGCGAGAACGGTCTGCACGCCTATTTCGTCCATTCCTACCACCTCGCGGCGGAGCGTGCCGAAGACGTGGTGGCGGAGGCGGACTATGGCGGCCCGGTGACGGCCTTCGTCGCGCGCGACAACAAGGCGGGCTCGCAGTTCCATCCGGAAAAGAGCCAGGCGCTCGGCCTCGCCCTCATCTCGAATTTCCTGCGCTGGAAGCCCTGAGGCTGCCGCGTCATTTCTGATCGGACGAACAAATGATCCTCTTTCCCGCGATCGACCTCAAGGACGGGCAATGCGTGCGCCTGAAGCTCGGCGACATGGAGCAGGCGACAGTCTATAATCCCGACCCGGCCGCCCAGGCGCGCGCCTTCGAGGAGCAGGGTTTCGAATGGCTGCACGTGGTCGACCTGAACGGCGCCTTTGCCGGGGAGACCGTCAACGGTGCGGCGGTCGACGCCATCCTCAAGGCGACCAAGAACCCGGTGCAGCTCGGCGGCGGCATCCGCACGCTGGAGCATATCGAGAACTGGCTTTCGCGCGGGCTGAAGCGCGTCATCCTCGGTACCGTCGCGGTGCGCGATCCCGCCCTGGTGATCGAAGCCTGCAGCAAGTTCCCGGGACGGGTCGCCGTCGGCATCGATGCCAAGGGCGGCAAGGTCGCCGTCGAGGGATGGGCGGAAGCTTCCGAGCTCGGGGTGATCGAACTTGCCAGGAAGTTCGAGGGCGCGGGCGTTGCGGCGATCATCTATACGGACATCGACCGTGACGGCATCCTGACCGGCATCAACTGGGCCTCGACGCTCGAACTCGCGGACGCGGTTTCAATCCCGGTGATCGCCTCGGGCGGCCTCGCCTCGATGGACGACATCCGCCGCATGACCGAACCGGATGCGCAAAAGCTCGAAGGCGCGATCTCCGGTCGGGCGCTTTATGACGGCCGGATCGATCCGAAGGAAGCCCTGGATCTGATCCGCGAAGCAAGAAAGGGGAAGATGCGATGACCCTTAAAGCCCGTGTAATCCCCTGCCTCGACGTGAAGGACGGCCGCGTCGTCAAGGGCGTGAACTTCGTGGATCTGATAGACGCCGGGGATCCGGTGGAGGCGGCACGCGCCTATGACGCGGCCGGGGCCGACGAGCTCTGCTTCCTCGACATCACCGCCTCTTCCGACAATCGCGAAACGATCTTCGACGTCGTCGCCCGCACCGCAGAGCAATGCTTCATGCCGCTCACCGTCGGCGGCGGCGTGCGCCAGGTGGCGGACATCCGCAAGCTCCTGCTTGCCGGCGCCGACAAGGTGTCGATCAACACGGCGGCGGTGAAGAATCCGGAATTCGTCGCGGAAGCCGCCGACAAGTTCGGCGACCAGTGCATCGTCGTCGCCATCGACGCCAAGAAAGTCTCGACGCAAGGCGAGGCGGACCGCTGGGAGATCTTTACCCATGGCGGGCGGCAACCGACAGGCATCGACGCGATCGAATTTGCGCGGAAGGTCGTCGATCTCGGGGCCGGCGAAATCCTTCTCACCTCCATGGACCGAGACGGTACGAAGAGCGGCTACGACATCAGCCTGACACGGGCGATCGCCGATGCGGTACGCGCTCCCGTCATCGCCTCCGGCGGCGTGGGCACGCTCGACCACATGGTCGAGGGCATCCGCGACGGCCATGCGACTGCCGTGCTCGCCGCCTCGATTTTCCACTTCGGCACCTACAGCATCGGCGAGGCGAAGCGCCACATGGCCGAGCACGGCATCGCCATGCGGCTTGATTGAGGCGGCGCTGCCAACGAGAAGGGATCCGTTAATGACCGACTTCACCCTTTCCGACCTGGAGAAGATCGTGGCGTCCCGCGCCCGGGCGGCGCCGGAGGAGTCCTGGACCGCCAAGCTGGTGGCGGCCGGGCAGGCGAAGGCTGCCAAGAAGCTCGGCGAGGAGGCGGTGGAAACGGTCATCGCCGCGATCGGCGAGGACCGGAAGAATCTGGTCGATGAGAGTGCCGATCTCCTCTATCATCTTATGGTCGTATTGAATATCGCCGCCGTCCCGTTGCAGGATGTGATGAGCGAACTGGCCAGGCGGACAAGCCAATCCGGCCTGCAGGAAAAGGCGAACCGGCAGAATCCATGAGCATCGCCGCGGAAGACATCGAACCGGCCGACATTCCGGGCAATCTCCAAGGGGGCGAATATTCGCCCTATCACGTCTTCTCCGCGGAGGAATGGTCGCGCTTTCGCGCCGACACGCCGCTGACGCTGACGGCCGACGAGGTGCAGCGCCTGCGCTCGCTCAACGATCCGGTCGATCTCGACGAGGTGCGACGGATCTATCTCTCGCTCTCACGGCTCCTCTCCGCCCATGTGGAGGCGTCGCAGATCCTCTTCCGGCAGCGCACCCGCTTCCTGAGCATGTCGAACGAGACGAAGACGCCCTTCGTCATCGGTGTCGCCGGCTCGGTCGCCGTCGGCAAGTCGACGACGGCACGCATCCTTGCGGAGCTTCTCGCGCGCTGGCCCTCGAGCCCGAAGGTCGACCTCGTCACCACCGACGGCTTCCTTTATCCGAATGCGGTTCTCCAGCGGGAAAACCTGATGGATCGCAAGGGATTTCCCGAGAGCTACGATATCGGCGCGCTGCTCAGATTCCTCTCGGCGATCAAGGCGGGTCGGCCGAACGTCAAGGCTCCTACCTATTCGCACCTGACCTATGACGTGATCCCCGACCAGTTCCAGGTGATCGACCGGCCGGACATCCTCATTTTCGAGGGGATAAACGTGCTGCAGTCGCGCGATCTGCCGGCCGACGGCAAGATCGTGCCGATGGTCTCGGATTTCTTCGACTTTTCGATCTATATCGATGCCGAGGAGAGCCTGATCCACAGCTGGTACGTGAACCGCTTCATGCGACTGCGCGAAACCGCGTTCCAGAACCCGCAATCCTTCTTCCATCGCTATGCGACGATCAGCGAGGATGCGGCGCGTGCAATCGCCGAGGGCCTCTGGCACAATATCAATCTGAAGAACCTGCATCAGAACATTCTGCCGACGCGGCCGCGCGCCGATCTCATCCTGCAGAAGGGCCCCAACCACCTGACGCAGACGGTGGCGCTCAGGAAGCTTTGAGGGGAACCGCGCCGCCTGCGGGAAAGGAACCGCTTCGGACGGGGCGAAGCTTCAAGGATTGACCCTTCGCAGCGTCAGATTGAGCCGGCCGCCGCTCCTCAGGAGCGTCGACGTGTTCGGATAGATGCGGTCGACGCCGTGGAAGGCGAGCCGTCCTTCGCCGCCGAGCACGACGACGTCGCCGCTTTCGAGCCTGAACGACACGGTCTGTCCGCCGCGTGTGCGGCCGCCGACGCGGAAAAGGCAGTCGTCGCCGAGCGAGATCGAAACGACGGCAGTCTCGAGATCGCGCTCGTCCCGGTCCTGGTGGAGCCCCATGCGCGCCTCTGCCGAGTAGAAATTCACCAGACAGGCCTCGGGGGACTTGTCGCTTCCGGCCACGGCATTCCAGATGTCCTGCAGCATGTGTGGAATCGGCGGCCATGGCTTGCCGGTGACCGGATGCGTCGCCTGGTAGCGGTAGCCGCGCTCGCGGTCGGTGACCCAGCCGAGCGCGCCGCAATTGGTCATGCGCACGGACAGGGGTTTGCCGGTCTTCGGCATCGCGGGCGCGAAGAGCGGAGCCTCCGCGACGACGGCGCGGACGGCCTCGACCAGTTCCTGCTGGCGCGAACGGTCGAGAAAACCGGGAATGTGTCTCACCCCTTTCGGCAGCACAAGCATTGGCGGCATCCTGTCATACGGCATCGATCGAATCCTCCCGTCAGCAGATCCGGCGGGAGATGACAGGTACATAGCGCTCACCGGGGTCGGGATCGACCCGAAACAGCCTTCGTTCAGCCGGCATCCAGATCGGGGATGCGCAGCACCTGGCCCGGATAGATCTTGTCGGGATGGGTGAGCATGGGCTTGTTCGCTTCGAAGATCGCCGTGTGCTTGGCGCCCTTGCCTTTGCCGTAATGGGCCTCGGCGATCTTCCAGAGATTGTCGCCCTTCTTCACGGTGTAGAAGACCGGGGCCTTCGCCTCGGCCGGCGCGGCGGCGCCGTCGGCGACCTTGAGCTCGGATGCCTCGACCTTGGATATGCCGAGCGTATTGCCGACCGCCACGACCGCCTTCTCGAAGGTGGACTGGTCCTTGACGACACCCTTCAGCACGACCTTGTCGTCCACGACGTCGACCTTGACGTCCTTGGTGCCGAGATCATGGGACGCGAGCTCCTTTTCGACGCTTGCCGCATCGGGCGGCGTGTCGTCGCCGCCGATTCCGAGCTTCTTTCCCGCATTCTTGATAAAATCGAACAAACCCATGCTTGTCTCCTCTCTCGCGCGGCTGGAGCCTGCACATGTCGTCTTCCCCACGACCGCCGTACGGCTTGGCGACATGCGTCAGCGGATAAGAGAGTGCGGTTGCGGGCAAAAGACAAGGGCGCGGGCGCAACTTTCGGGCGCGGTCAGTCGCCGCCGGGGCGGCCGCGCAGCTTCTTGATTTCGGAACGGCCGGATTTCTCCTTCAGCCGGCGTTCGATCGATCCGCGCGTCGGCTTCGTCTTCCTGCGCGGCGGGGGCGGTGGTTCCGCCGCCTTCAGGATCAGCTCCTTCAGCCGCTCGCGGGCGTCCTCGCGGTTGCGTTCCTGACTGCGGAAGCGATTGGCTTCGATCATAAGGACGCCCTCCTTCGAGGCGCGCCGTCCGGCGAGCTTCAAGGCGTTGGCCTTGACGCGCTCCGGCAGGGACGGCGAAGCCTGCACGTCGAAGAAGAGCTGGACGGCCGTCGAGACCTTGTTGACGTTCTGTCCGCCCGGTCCGCCGGCCAGCACGAATTGCTCCGTGAGCTCCCATCCGGCGATCACGATGTTTTCGTTGATGTAAAGCGGTTCGCTTGCCATGGATCTTCCTCGGCCGTTTCTATCGCATGCTTGAAAACCGGCCGCAAATGCAAAACCCGGCCGTAGGCAGCCGGGTTTCACGTGAATCATGGCAAAAGACCGGATTATTCGGCGGCCACCCTCGCGCCCGGGGCTGCGTCGCGCACGCTGCCGTCGACGTGGCGCTCGAACTTGGCGAAGTTGGCGATGAACATGTCGACGAGTCGCCGTGCCTGGGCGTCATAAGCCACACCATCCGCCCAGGTCGAGCGCGGGTCGAGAATGCCGGCCTCGACCCCCGGTACCGACACCGGCACCGCGAACCCGAAATTCGCATCCGTGCGGAACGAGGCGCTGTTCAGCGAGCCGTCGAGAGCCGCCGAAAGAAGCGCGCGCGTCACCTTGATCGGCATGCGGCTTCCCGTGCCGAAGGCGCCGCCGGTCCAGCCGGTGTTGACGAGCCAGCAGGTGACGCCGTTCCTGGCGATGAGGTCCTTGAGAAGATTGCCGTATTCGGACGGATGGCGCGGCATGAAGGGAGCGCCGAAGCAGGTCGAGAAAGTCGCCTCCGGCTCCGTCACGCCCTTTTCGGTACCGGCGACCTTGGCGGTGTAGCCGGAGAGGAAGTGATACATGGCCTGTTCCGGCGTCAGCTTGGCGATCGGCGGCAAAACCCCGAAGGCGTCCGCCGTCAGCATGATGATCGTGCGCGGCTGCGGCGCCGTGCCGGTCTTGCTGGCGTTCGGAATGAAGTGCAGCGGATAGGCGCAGCGGGTGTTCTCCGTCAGCGAACCGTCGTCGAAGTCAGGAAGGCGCCGCTCGTCGAGGACGACGTTCTCCATCACCGTACCGAAGCGGCGCGTCGTCGCAAAGATCTCGGGCTCTGCCGCTTCCGACAGGCGGATCGCCTTGGCATAGCAGCCGCCCTCGAAATTGAAGACGCCCTTTTCGCTCCAGCCGTGCTCGTCGTCACCGATCAGCGTGCGGTTCGGATCGGCGGAGAGCGTCGTCTTGCCGGTACCCGAGAGGCCGAAGAAGATCGCCGTGTCACCGGCGGGCCCGACATTGGCCGAGCAGTGCATCGGCATCACCGACTTCTTGGGCAGCAGGTAATTGAGGACGGTGAAAACCGACTTCTTCATCTCGCCCGCATAGGACGTGCCGCCGATCAGCACCAGGCCGGCGGTCAGGTCGCAGGCGATGACCGTCTCGCTGCGGCAGCCGTGGCGTGCGGGATCGGCCTTGAAGCTCGGCAGGTCGATAATCGTCAGCTTCGGCTGAAAAGACGGAAGCGCCTCGCGCTCCGGGCGGATCAGCAGATTGCGGATGAACAGCGAGTGCCAGGCGAACTCGGTGACGACGCGCGTCGGCAGCGCGTTCTCCGGGTCGGCACCGCCGACGAGGTCCTGGACGTAGAGCGACATGCCTTTGGCATGCGCGAGCATGTCCTGACGAAGGAGCTCGAAATGCTCCGGCGAAATCGCGCTGTTGTTGTCCCACCAGATCTGGTCGGCGGTGTTGGCGTCGCGCACGACATACTTGTCTTTGGGCGAGCGGCCCGTGTGCTGGCCGGTGCGGGCGCAAAGCGCTCCATGGACCGTCAGTTCGGCTTCACCGCGGGCCAGGGCTTCTTCGTAAAGCTGCGGCGCCTCGAAGTTGTAGCGGACGACCGAGAGGTCGGAAAATCCGATCGTTTCCAGTCCGATAGAGGGATTGCGGCTCCCGAGCTCATCCATGGTCAAGCTTCCTTCGTGGTTGGCCATTGGCGTTGAATTTCGTCGGAACATACCGGCAAGGCCGATCCAAGACAAGATAGTCAATTCTAAAACAATAATGAATTCAGTATATTAATCGATTTAAAGAAAAATATGCATTTTTTAATCGGTTGAATTGCAGCTTCCGGAAACCCAACAGCAAGGCCGGTTGCGGGGGAGCCGGATCAGGTGCTTTTGCACTTCGCCACAATTTGTTCCACCTTTATACTCAATTAACGCGGCCGTGACTCGCGGTTGCCGCGATTCTTGCAACGCATCTCGAAGCGTCTCGGCAACCGGGCCTCGAAACGGAGTAGAATAAGATGCAGACCATCGCGCTTGTCGATGACGACCGCAACATCCTGACGTCCGTGTCCATCGCGCTGGAAGCCGAGGGCTACAAGGTCGAAACCTATACGGACGGCGCATCGGCGCTGGAGGGTCTGCTGGCGCGTCCGCCGCAGCTCGCTATCTTCGACATCAAGATGCCCCGCATGGACGGCATGGAGCTGTTGCGGCGGCTGAGACAGAAGTCCGACCTGCCCGTCATCTTCCTCACGTCGAAGGACGAGGAGATCGACGAGCTCTTCGGTCTGAAGATGGGCGCCGACGACTTCATCACCAAGCCCTTCTCACAGCGCCTCCTGGTGGAGCGCGTCAAGGCGATCCTGCGTCGCGCGGCCAACCGGGAGGCTGCGGCCGGAGGCGCCGGTCCGGTGAAGAATGCCGACACGCCTTCCCGTTCGCTCGAACGGGGCCAGCTCGTCATGGACCAGGAGCGGCATACCTGCACCTGGAAGAACGAATCCGTCACGCTGACGGTCACGGAGTTCCTGATCCTGCACGCACTGGCGCAGCGACCCGGCGTGGTGAAGAGCCGCGACGCGCTGATGGATGCCGCCTATGACGAACAGGTCTATGTCGACGATCGCACGATCGACAGCCACATCAAGCGGCTTCGCAAGAAGTTCAAGATGGTCGACAACGACTTCGACATGATCGAGACGCTCTACGGCGTCGGCTATCGTTTCCGCGAAACGGCCTGAGGGAGCGAGCCGGCGGATTGCGGATCACTCGTGGCCGGAGCGCTGCCGCCCGTACCTCCCTTGCTAGCGCTTGCGCAGCAGCGCCGGCTGGCGTAGGGCATCGCGGGAACGGGCGAATGCGACAGGCGACGCGGGCAGAAGCGAAGGTCGCGTCGCGGGAGCGGGAGACTTGGTAGAAGTCTTGCAGGGCGATATCGAAGAAGCGGAAGGACGGGCATCGACGCTGCGCGGGCAGCGGCGATGGGCGCATCCCTTTACGCTGATCCGGCGCCTGTTCGGCAATGCGGTCTTCTCGAGCCTCACGCGGCGCATCGTCTTCTTCAACCTGGTCGCGCTCGTGGTCCTCGTCGGCGGGATCATGTATCTCAACCAGTTCCGGGAAGGTCTGATCGACGCCCGGGTGGAGAGCCTTCTGACGCAGGGCGAGATCATCGCCGGCGCCATCTCGGCCTCCGCCTCGGTGGACACCAATTCGATCACCATCGATCCGGAAAAGCTGCTCGAATTGCAGGCCGGCGAAAGCATCACGCCGCTGCCGAGCGACGAAGACCTCGAATTCCCGATCATTCAGGAACGCGTGGCGCCGGTCTTGAGAAGACTGATCTCGCCGACGCGCACGCGCGCTCGCCTCTTCGATGCCGATGCCGACCTGCTGCTCGATTCGCGCCACCTCTATAGCGGCGGACAGGTGCTTCGTTTCGACCTGCCGCCGGTCGATCCGGAAAGTCCGAGCCTCGCCGACGAGTTCGGCACCTGGTTCAACCGGCTGCTGCAGCCGGGCGACCTGCCGCTCTACAAGGAGCCGCCCGGCGGCAACGGCTCGATCTATCCGGAGGTGATGAACGCCCTGACCGGCGTGCGCGGCGCCGTGGTGCGCGTGACCGAGAAGGGCGAGCTGATCGTTTCGGTTGCCGTTCCGGTACAGCGCTTCCGCGCGGTCCTCGGCGTGCTCCTCCTCTCCACCCAGGCCGGCGACATCGACAAGATCGTCCATGCAGAACGGCTGGCGATCATCCGCGTTTTCGGCGTGGCGGCGCTGGTCAACGTCATCCTCTCGCTGCTTCTCTCGTCGACGATCGCCAACCCGCTGCGGCGGCTTTCGGCCGCGGCCATCCGCGTGCGCCGCGGCGGCGCCAAGGAACGGGAGGAGATCCCCGACTTCTCATCCCGCCAGGACGAGATCGGCAATCTTTCCGTGGCGCTCCGGGAAATGACGACGGCGCTCTACGACCGCATCGCGGCGATCGAGAACTTCGCCGCCGATGTGAGCCATGAACTCAAGAATCCGCTGACGTCGCTCCGCAGCGCGGTCGAAACCTTGCCGCTCGCGCGCAACGAGGAATCGAAGAAGCGGCTGATGGACGTCATCCAGCACGACGTGCGACGGCTCGACCGGCTGATCAGCGATATCTCCGACGCCTCGCGCCTGGATGCGGAGCTTGCACGCGCCGACGCGAAGAAGGTCGACCTCGAAAAGCTGCTCGGCGACCTCGTCGAAATTTCACGCCAGATCCGGGGCAGCAAGAAACCGGTGCTGCTCGACTTCGTCGTCGACCGTAAGGACAACCCGCGCGCAAGCTTCATCGTCAGCGGCTACGAACTGCGCATCGGTCAGATCATCACGAACCTGATCGAAAACGCCCGCTCCTTCGTCTCCGAGCAGAACGGCCGCATCGTCGTCCGGCTGACCCGGTCGCGATCGCGCTGCATCGTCTATGTCGAAGACAACGGCCCGGGCATCCAGGCGGAGGACATCGACCGTATCTTCGAGCGCTTCTACACCGACCGGCCGGAGGGCGAGGACTTCGGCCAGAACTCGGGGCTCGGCCTTTCGATTTCGCGCCAGATCGCCGAGGCGCATGGCGGAACGCTCAGAGCCGAGAACATCACCGGCAAGGACGGCCACATCGGCGGCGCCCGCTTCGTTCTCTCGCTGCCCGCCGAGCCGCACCCGTGAATGCGCCCTTCATCAATATCCACGGAACCGCGATCGTTCTCGACACGACCGGGCTGCTGATCACAGGGCCGTCCGGCTCGGGCAAGTCGGCGCTCGCGCTTTCCTGCCTCTCGCAAGTGAGACGCCGGGGCCGCTTCGCCGCGCTCGTCGCGGACGACCGCGTGGATCTGACGCTCGAGAACGGGCGCATCGTCGCGCGCTGCCCTGCCGCCATTCGCGGGCTCCTCGAAATCCGCGGATCCGGAATTGCGGAAGTCGGTACCGTCTCCGCCTGTGTTCTCGATTGGGCGATCACGCCGGTCAGGGCACCCTTCCAGCCGCGTCTGCCGCCGGAGGAGGAGGAGCTGGAGCTCGGGATGGGGCGAAATCTGCCGCTGTTGCGCCTCCCCGTCGAGGGGCCGCTGTCGCCGGTCGATGCGCTCGCCGCCCTTCTGCCCGAAAATGTAGGACTTTAGCCTTATCGAAAGGCAGTGCGGCTGCTTTTTCGGCATTTTTGGCTTGCACTTCGCCTTTTCCTTGCCAAGATGGCGCCCCCAACAGGTGGACGAAATTGCTGCATTGCGATATCTGGCCATCAACGAGTTGCATATGCAGTTGGAGCAAAGATACCCATGATCGGACTTGTGCTTGTCACTCATGGCAAGCTGGCGGATGAGTTTCGGCATGCTTTGGAGCATGTCGTCGGTCCGCAAAAAGCTATCGAGACCGTCTGCATAGGCCCCGAGGACGACATGGATCAGCGGCGTCAGGATATCCTCGACGCCGTCGAAAAGGCCAATCAAGGCGACGGCGTCATCATTCTGACGGATATGTTCGGCGGCACCCCTTCGAATCTCGCCATTTCGGTGATGCGCGGCGGCAGCGTCGAGGTCATCGCCGGCGTCAACCTGCCGATGCTCATCAAGCTCGCTGGCGTGCGCGGCGAAAGCGACATGGACAAGGCGCTGGTGGAAGCCTCCGAGGCGGGGCGCAAATACATCAACGTCGCCAGTCGGGTTCTGAGTGGAAAATGATGGATCACCGCCCCGACACGGCTCTGACGCGCGAACTGCTCATCGTCAACAAACGCGGCCTGCATGCGCGTGCCTCCGCGAAATTCGTGCAGACCGTCGAGACCTTCGACGCGGAGATCACCGTCTCCAAGGACGGCATGACCGTCGGCGGGACCTCGATCATGGGGCTGATGATGCTGGCGGCCAGCACCGGCTGCTCGGTCTTCGTCACCGCCAGCGGCGCTCAGGCCGAAGAAGCGCTCAACGCGCTGGATACGCTGGTTCGCGACAAGTTCGGCGAAGAGATGTGACCGATATAAACATATAAAGACCTCTTTATATGTCGGTTGCCCTCCACGGGGTTTCCTGATAGACCGAAGGCACGCTGCCCGCGATCGCGGGAGGCACTGTCATGCCGCCAAACGGCCATGTGGCCGCGCGGCCCTAGGATCAGCCTGGAGAACTTCATGAGCGCAACTCAGGACTATATCGTCGCCGACATCGGGCTTGCCGATTTCGGCCGCAAGGAAATCGCCATCGCCGAAACGGAAATGCCGGGCCTGATGGCCTGCCGCGAGGAGTTCGGCGCATCGAAGCCGCTGAAGGGCGCCCGCATCACCGGCTCGCTCCACATGACGATCCAGACCGCCGTGCTGATCGAGACGCTGGTTGCGCTCGGTGCCGAAGTGCGCTGGGCCTCGTGCAACATCTTCTCGACCCAGGACCACGCTGCCGCCGCCATCGCTGCAAGCGGCGTACCCGTCTTCGCCGTCAAGGGCGAGACGCTCGAGGAATACTGGACCTACACCGACAAGATCTTCCAATGGGCCGACGGCGGCGTCTCGAACATGATTCTCGACGACGGCGGCGACGCGACCATGTACATCCTGCTCGGCGCCCGCGCCGAGGCCGGCGAGAACATTCTGACGAATCCGGGCTCCGAAGAGGAAGAGATCCTTTTCGCGCAGATCAAGAAGCGCCTCGCCGCGACACCGGGCTGGTTCACCAAGCAGCGTGACGCGATCAAGGGCGTGACGGAAGAAACGACCACGGGCGTCAACCGCCTGTACCAGCTCCAGGCCAAGGGCCTGCTGCCCTTCCCGGCGATCAACGTCAACGACAGCGTCACGAAGTCGAAGTTCGACAACAAGTACGGTTGCAAGGAATCGCTCGTCGACGGCATCCGCCGCGGCACCGACGTGATGATGGCCGGCAAGGTCGCGGTGGTCTGCGGCTACGGCGACGTCGGCAAGGGCTCGGCGGCTTCGCTCAGCGGCGCCGGCGCACGCGTCAAGGTCACGGAAGTCGACCCGATCTGCGCCCTCCAGGCGGCGATGGACGGCTTTGAGGTCGTCCAACTCGAAGACGTCGTATCGTCCGCCGACATCTTCATCACCACCACCGGCAACAAGGACGTCATCCGCATCGAGCACATGCGCGCGATGAAGGACATGGCGATCGTCGGCAATATCGGCCATTTCGACAACGAGATTCAGGTCTCGGCGCTTCGGAACCTGAAGTGGACGAACGTCAAGCCGCAGGTCGATCTGATCGAGTTCCCGAAGGGCAACCGCATCATCCTGCTTTCGGAAGGCCGCCTGCTCAATCTCGGCAACGCCACCGGACATCCGTCCTTCGTCATGTCGGCATCCTTCTCCAACCAGGTTCTGGCGCAGATCGAGCTCTTCACCAAGGGCGATCAGTACAAGAACGAGGTCTACGTGCTGCCGAAGCAGCTCGACGAGAAGGTGGCGCGCCTGCATCTCACCAAGCTCGGCGCCAAGCTGACCGAGCTCTCGGAGGAACAGGCCTCCTATATCGGCGTCAAGCAGCAGGGTCCGTTCAAGGCCGAACACTACCGGTACTGATCCTTACCCGAGCAATCCACAACATCTTGTGGCCGCGATCTTGACAAGAGATCGCGGCCGCTTTTTTGGGGCTCGCACTTTCAGCCGAATCGTCAAAGAAGTATGTTTAGCTTATCGATTCGTTATGCCGGTGTGGATTTTTCGGGCCGGCGGCGCGGTCGAAATGGGATGTCTTGTCGGACAGGCGGCAAACAGACGGAGACAGACCGGAGATGCAATCGGAACTGACAGGAGCCTTTGAACGGGCTCCGGCGCGCGGGGGCGCAAGGTCGCCGGCACTTTCCGGACGAACGGGGACGGCGCCGTGAAAACACATGAATCCATGTCTTCTGCAGGACGGCAGGGGGTGCCGAGACTGCTCAAGCGGCTCCTTGCGGGAACGGTATTGCTTGCGGCAAGCGATGCCGCAGCTCAGGCCACTGATCCCGGCAGAAGCATATTCGGCACGACGGAGGTCGTGACCTTCTCCGTTTTGATCGGCGTCATTTCCGCCGCCATGATTTCGGCGATCTGGCTCATCCGCCAGCGCGGCAATATCGAGGCCGAGAACCGCGAGCTTCGTTCCAATCTATCCGACGCGAACCAGCGCATTTCCCGCTTCCAGGCTCTCATTGCGGACAAGAACAGGCGCATTGTGATCTGGGACGGGCTCGCAGAGCGCCCGGAATTCCTCGGTCAGCTTCCGGTCGAAACCGGCGCGCCGCAGGACGACCGGGACTTTCTCGCCTTCGGCCGCTGGATCAAGCCGCAATCGGCAGGCCTGCTCGAAAAGGCGATCGAATCCTTGCGTGCCCAGGCGCAGAGCTTCGATCTCGTGCTCGAAACCCAGCGTAACGAGGTCCTCGAGGCCCAGGGCCGCGTATCGGGGGGGCGGGCCTTCGTGCGCTTCATCGCGCTCAACAATCTCAGGGCCGAACTCGCCGAGTTGAAGCTCGAACGCGACCAGCTGCATGCTTCGCTTTCGACGGTTCGGACGCTGCTCGACGCGGTCGATCTTCCCGCGTGGCAGCGCGCAGGAGACGGCAGGCTCGAATGGGTCAATGCGGCCTATGCCAATGCGGTCGAAACCCAGAGCGCGAGCACGGCCGTCGCCGAAGAGCGCGAGCTGCTTGCGACCACGGCCCGCGAGCGGATCCGGGCGGTCTCGACGCTCCAGACGCCGTTCCGCGACAAGGTTTCGACAGTGGTCAGGGGCAACCGGACGTTTTTCAACGTCGTGGACGCCCGCACGCCTGCCGGCTCTGCCGGAATCGCGATCGACGTTTCCGGCATCGAAGCGGTGCGCGAGGAGCTGGCGCGGACGCTCAAGAGCCATGCCGAGACGCTCGAACACCTGGCGACGCCGGTGGCGATCTTCGACGGCAATCAGCGGCTGCAGTTCTACAATCAGGCTTTCCAGCGGCTTTGGGATCTCGACATGGGATTCCTCGAGCGCAAGCCCGATAACGGCGAGGTGCTCGATCGGCTGCGTGCCGGCGGCAAGCTGCCGGAGCAGCTCAACTGGAAGCAATGGAAGACGAGTGCGCTTTCCGTTTATCAGGCGATCGATACGCAGTCCGATCTCTGGCACCTGCCGAACGGGCAGACGCTCCGCGTTTTCGCCACCGCGCGGCCGCAGGGCGGCGCCACCTGGGTGTTCGAAAACCTGACCGAAAGGGTCGATCTGGAAACGCGCTACAACACGCTGGTCCAGGTCCAGGGCGAAACGATCGACCATCTCGCCGAGGGCGTGGCCGTTTTCGGGCCCGACGGCCGCATCCGGCTCTCGAACCCGGCCTTCCGGGCGATCTGGGGCATCAATGAGACCGAGGCGCAACCGGGCACCCATATCCGCGCGATCGAGCAGGCTTGTCTCGCCTCCTACGACCAGCCGGACGGCTGGAAGCGCTTCGCCCATATCATCACAAGCTTCGACGACGAGCGGCCGTCGAGCCGCGGCATTCTGGAGCTGCGCACCGGCCTCATCCTCGACTACGCGGTCATTCCGCTGCCCAACGCCCAGACGATGCTGACCTTCGTCAACATCACCGACAGCGTCCGCGTCGAACGCGCGCTCACCGAGAAGAACGAAGCGCTGCGCAAGGCGGATGCGCTGAAGAACGATTTCGTGCACCACGTCTCCTACGAGCTGCGCTCGCCTCTGACGAACATCATCGGTTTTGCCGACCTTCTGAAAACGCCGGTCTTCGGCGAGCTCAACGAGCGCCAGGCCGAATATGTCGACCACATTGCCACCTCCTCCTCGCTGCTTCTGACGATCGTCAACGACATCCTCGATCTTGCAACCGTCGATGCCGGCATCGTCGAGCTCGAACTCGCGGAAGTGAATCTCATCGACCTGATCGACGACGTGACGCAGCAGATGGGCGACCGGCTGATCGAGAGCGGCGTGTCGCTTCGAACCGAAGCGCCCGACAATCTCGGCCGCATCACCGCGGACCAGCAACGGCTGAAGCAGATCTTCATAAAGCTTCTCACCAATGCGGCAAATTTCGCCCCGGACGGAAGTACGATCGACCTCAAATGCTGGCGCGAGGGGAGCGACTTTGCCTTCTCAGTCACCGACACGGGGCCAGGGATCCCGCAGGACGTTCTCAACACTGTGTTCAACCGCTTCGAAAGCTATGGCCAGCGCGGCGGCGCGGGCCTGGGCCTGTCCATCGTGGAGAGCTTCGTCAGCCTTCACCACGGCAATGTTTCGATCCGCAGCAAGGAGGGCGAAGGCACGGCAGTAACCTGCCGCATTCCCTCCGCCGAAGCGCCGAAGGTCATCGCGGCGGAATAGATGAACTAAATGAAATCTCTCGAACGTCTGCTGAAGGACGAGGCCGCCACCATCGAATTCGGCGAAGATCTCGCATTGGCGCTGAAGGGCGGCGAATGCGTCGCTCTCTCGGGCGACCTCGGCGCGGGAAAATCGACCCTGGCAAGGGCCTTCATCCGGGCCATGGCCGACGACGAGACGCTCGACGTGCCCAGTCCCACCTTCACGCTGGTTCAAAGCTACGACCTCAGGATCCCGGTCGCTCATTTCGATCTCTACCGGCTCGCGGACGCATCCGAGCTTGACGAGCTCGGTTTCGACGAGGCGCTCGCCCACGGCATCTGTCTCGTGGAATGGCCGGAGAAGGCCGAGGAGGCGCTTCCGGCCGACCGAATCACCCTGACCTTCTCGCATGAAGACGAGGGGCGGCGCATTCACCTGACCGCACCGGACGCGGCCTTCGAACGGATCACCCGCTCGCTTGCCATTCGCAAGTTCCTGCTCGATGCAGCCTATCCCGACGTCCGTCGGCGCCACCTGAGCGGCGACGCTTCGATCCGGGCCTATGAACGCATCGACACCGGGGATGGTGCGCCGGCGAAGATCTTGATGGATGCGCCGAGACACAAGCCGGGACCTATCCTTGAGGACGGCAAGTACTACCAGCAGCTCGCCCATATCGCCGAGGACGTCGTCCCCTTCGTCGCGATCTCGCAACTCCTGCGCAAACGTGGTTTCGCGGCACCGGCGATCTACGCGCGCGACCTCGACCAGGGTCTGCTTCTCATCGAAAATCTTGGATCCGAAGGCATACTCGACGCCGATGGCCGCCCCGTGGCGGAACGCTACATCGAAGGCGCCCGCCTTCTGGCCCGGCTGCATGCTCAGCCCGCGGAGCGCGACATCGCAGTGGCTGAAGGGGTCGTTCACCACATCCCCGCTTTCGACCGGACAGCGATCAAGATCGAAACCAGTCTGCTCGTCGACTGGTATCTCCCGTGGAAACGGGGGCGGCCTGCCTCGGACGATGAGCGGCGGGAATACTTCGCCGTATGGGACGGACTGATCGGCGTTCTCGCTTCCGCGGAGAACAACCTGCTTCTGCGCGATTTCCACTCGCCGAACATTCTCTGGCGTCAGGACCGCACCGGCTTCGACCGAATCGGCATCATCGACTTCCAGGACGCGATGATCGGGCCGACGGCCTATGACGTGGCCTCGCTGGTGCAGGATGCGCGAGTGACGATCGAGCCCGATCTCGCCCAGCGGATGATGACTGCCTACATCTCCGAGCGCCGTGGTCTGGGTCCCTTCGACGAGGCCGCCTTCCGGCGCGACTGGCATCTGATGGCCGCTCAGCGCAACTGCAAGCTCGCCGGAATTTGGGTGCGGCTCAAGGAGCGCGACGGCAAACCCGGCTACATGAAGCACATGCCGCGCACCTTCGCCTATCTCGAGCATGCGCTCTCCCATCAGGTGCTGACACCCTTGCGCGAATGGTGCATTAAGGCTGGAATCCTCGCTCCCGAATCAGCGAACCGTTAGGACACGATGCCCATCACCAATGCCATGGTGCTTGCGGCCGGACTGGGCACCCGCCTGCGGCCGGTCACCGACACGCTGCCGAAGCCGCTTGTCAGGATAGCCGGCAAGCCGATGATCGACTATGTGCTGGATCTGCTCGCCGCCGCGGGCGTGACCAGGGCCGTTGTGAACGTCCATCATTTCGCCGGCCAGATGGAGGAGCACCTCGGCCGGCGAGAGGCGCCGCATATCCTGATTTCGGACGAGCGGGATGCGCTGATGAATTCCGGCGGCGGGCTGGCGAAGGGCCTGAAACTGCTCGATGGCGGGCCGGTGCTCGTCATGAATGCCGACCTTTTCTGGATCGGCGAGAAGCCGCGGCAACCGTGCAACCTGAAAAAGCTTGCCGAGTTCTTCGATCCGGAGCGCATGGACATGGCGCTGCTCTGCGTGCGTCTCGAGAACACGACCGGGCACAACGGCAAACGCGATTTCTCGCTATCGGAAGACGGCCGACTCACGCGTTATCAAGAAGGCATGGAGAATCCCGTCGTCTATGCCGGCGCGATCGCCATGGACGCAGCGCTGCTTGCAGACGCGCCGAACGAGGCGTTCAACCTCAACATCTATTTCGACCGGGCGATCGCCAGGGGACGCCTTTTCGGTCTGATGCTCGAAGGGCACTGGATTACCGTCGGCTCGCCGGAAGCCATAGCGGAGGCCGAGGCTGCGATCCGCCGCTTCCGGCCGGAGGGATGAGGTGCCCGCACATCCGAACGTCTTCACGATTCCCGCCGGCCTGCCTTTTCTGAGGACGGTCGCGGAAAGGCTCTGCAGTGGCGAGCTGACCCCGGGCTTCCGCTACGATCCGGCGCAGCCGCTGGCACTGGCCGGTGTTACGATCTTCGTGCCGACCCGGCGCTCCGCCCGCGTGCTGCGCTCGGAGTTCGTCGATCTGCTCGGCGGCCGATCGGCCATCCTGCCGATGATCCGGGCGCTCGGCGAGACCGACGACGACAGCGGCTTCTTCGACGCCGAGGTGCCGGCGATCCTCGACCTCGCGCCGCCGCTTTCCGGAACGGCAAGGCTCATCGAACTCGGCCGCCTCATTCTCGCCTGGCGAAACCGCCTGCCCCAGGTGGTCCTCGACATCCACGCGGAAAGCCCGCTGATCGCGCCGGCAAGCCCTGCCGACGCCATCTGGCTCGCGCGCAACCTCGCCGAACTCATCGACGCGATCGAGACCGAGGAACTCGACTGGGAGGCCCTCGACGGGCTCGACGGCGGCGAACATGCGCTCTGGTGGCAACTGACGCTCGCCTTCCTCAAGATCGCCCGCACCTATTGGCCGGAGCGGCTGGTCGAACTCAAGCACTCCTCGCCCGCACGCCACCGCAATGCGGTGCTGAAGGCCGAGACCCAGCGTATCGCCGCCGGAAAAGTGAGCGGACCGATCATCATCGCCGGTTCGACCGGTTCGATCCCGGCGACGGCCGCCCTGATCGCCGCGGTCAAGGCGCTGCCGAACGGTACGATCGTGCTCCCGGGCCTCGACGGATCGATGAGCGATGCGGAGTGGCGGCTGATCGCCGGAGAGACGCCCGGCTCCGGCGATTCTTCAAGGAGCCCGGCAAGCCGCACCCACCCGCAATATGGATTTCACCGTCTGCTCAAGCGCATGGGCATCGAACGCGGCGACGTGCCCGCCCTCGCGAGCGCTGCCGATGATCTCGATTATCGCAGCGCGGTCCTGTCGCGGGCGCTGTTGCCCGCCGACGCGACGAATGTCTGGATGGAGGCCCGCCAGAGCTTCGATGCGGAAAGACTCCTGTCCGCCTTTGCGGATGTGGCGCTGATCGAAGCGGCAAACGAACGCGAAGAGGCAACCGCCATCGCCATCGCGCTTCGGCTCGCGCTCGAAGCCGACGAGGAGAGCCAGGCGGCACTCATCACCCCCGATCGAGGGCTTGCGCGTCGCGTCGGCACCGAGCTTGCCCGCTTCGGTATAGAGGCGGACGATTCCGCAGGCATTCCGCTCTCGGCGACGCCGGCGGGCGCACTTGCCCGGCTGCTCTTGGAAGCGACGCTCAGGCCGGACGATCCGGTTGCCCTGGTCGCACTTCTCAAGCATCCGCTGGCGCGCTTCGGCCAGACGGCAGAGGATGCGCGCCGAGCCGCGGACGTGCTGGAGCTCGCGGCCCTGCGCGGCGGCACCGATGCGGCCGACATATCGGCCTTGGAGGGGGTCATCGACAAGGCGCTGGACAGGCAGAAGACCGACCGGCACCCGCCGCCCTGGAGGGCGGGTATCGGCCCCGACGACATCGCCATCGCGCGCGCACTCGCACGCCGGATAGCCTCGGCGGTCGCTCCCCTGGCCAGCACTCTCTCTGCCGATCCGCAAACCGGCCGTCACCGCTCGGCCGTGCTGCCCCTTTCGGATTGGGCGGAGCGTACAGGGCGCGCTCTCGAGGCGGCCGCCATCGACGAGCAAGGCAACCTTGGCGCGCTCTGGGCTTCGGAAGCCGGCGAAATATTAGCGACGCTCCTCAGGGGCATCATCGAAACCGATGGCCAGATGGAGGCCGACGGACCGCAATGGTGCGACATTCTCGAGGCGCTTGCCGCAAGCGAAGCCGTCAAGCCGCGATCGATGCGCCATCCCCGCGTCTTCATTTTCGGAGCGCTTGAATCGCGCCTGCAAAGCGTGGACCTGGTGGTGCTCGGCGGCATGAACGAGGGCACCTGGCCGGGGCAGACCTCGAACGATCCGTTCCTTTCGCGAACGATGAAGGCGGGTATCGGACTGGAGCCGCCGGAGCGGCGAATCGGCCAGCTCGCGCATGATTTCCAGATGGCCTGCGGCACCCGCCGGCTGATCCTTTCGCGCTCCATGCGTCAGGGATCGGCGCCGACAGTGGCTTCCCGATGGCTGCAGCGCCTTCAGGCGCTCGGCGGCAAGAGGCTGACGGAACTGCTCAAGGCCAATGGCGCCGACTATCTCCACTGGATGCGCATTCTCGACCAAGGCGAGCGTCAGCCGTTGTCGGACCGGCCGGAGCCGAAGCCTCCTGCGGAGCTGCAGCCGCGAAAATATTCCTTCAGCGAGGTGACGCGCCTGCGCCGCGATCCCTATGCCGTCTACGCGAGGCGCATTCTCCGGCTGGAACCGATCCAACCGTTCAACCGGTATCCGGGGGCGGCGGAACGCGGCCTGCTTTATCACCGGATCGTCGATCGCTTCGTCAAGGGCGGCTTCGACCCGGCGACGCGTGAGGGCGAGGAAGCGATGATCCGGCTCACCGACGAGGCTTTCGACGAGGAGAAACTGCCTGCGCATATCGACACCATCTGGCGGCCACGCTTCCAGGCGGTCGGAAGGGCGTTCCTCGAGTGGGAACGGGAGCGCCGGCACGGCATTGTGAACTCGTTCACCGAGGTTCCGGCGGCGATGGATCTCGGCATCGGAGATATCCGGCTGACCGGCATCGCCGACCGGCTGGACCGCCTGGCGGACGGAACGATCGACATCATCGACTACAAGACCGGATCGAGCCCCTCGCCCAAAGAGGCACGAGCACTTCTCGACCCGCAGCTGGCCCTCGAGGCGGCAGCGCTCAGGGCCGGGGCATTCCGTATGATCGGGCCGGCTCGGCCGCACTCGCTGCGCTACGTCCGGCTGAAGCCGGGCAGTCGGTTTGCCGTCGACACGGTCAATAACGAGGGCGCCCGTTCGAAGGAGACGAAATCCACCGAACAACTGGCGGACGAGTCGCTCGTCGAGCTCCGGAAGCTGCTTTCCGCGCTTATGAGCGGCAGGTTCGGCTTCGCCTCGCGCCTGATCGTTCAGAAACAGCGCGACTACGGCGGCGAATACGATCATCTGGCGCGCGTCGCCGAATGGGCGACCGCGGATGGCGAGGACGACGATGAGGAGTGATGCGACAGGCCCGGAGGAGAGAACCCCCGAGGGGTGGCTCGACTGGACGACGCAGCGGCAGGCGCTCGCCTCCGATCCCGCGCGTTCCGCCTGGGTTTCCGCCAATGCCGGCTCCGGCAAGACGCATGTGCTCACGCAACGCGTCATCCGGCTTCTGCTTGCGGGCTGCCGGCCGTCCGCCATCCTCTGCCTGACCTACACGAAGGCGGCCGCTTCCGAGATGTCGAACCGCGTGTTCGAGAAACTCGCCGAATGGGCGACGCTCGACGATAGCACCCTCGAAAAGCGCATAGAGGCGATCGAAGGCAAGCAGCCGCCAACGGCCAAGATCCAGGAGGCCCGCCGGCTGTTCGCGCGCGCCCTGGAAACCCCGGGCGGACTGAAAATCCAGACGATTCATGCCTTCTGCGAGGCGCTTCTGCACCAGTTCCCGCTCGAGGCCAATGTCGCAGGGCATTTCTCCGTTCTCGACGACCGGGCAGCGGCGGTGCTGCTCGCCGACGCCCGCAGGGCTCTCTTGACCGCCACGGCAGCGGCAACCGACCCGGAACTGGCGGAGGCCTTCGCCACGGTCCTCGATCTTGCCGACGATACCGGGCTTGAAAAGCTGCTTGCGGCGATCGTCGCCAACCGGGCGCCGATCCAGGCCTTTCTCGATCACGTCTCCGGACGCGGCGGGATGGACGCCCATCTGCGGACGGCGCTCGGCCTCGAGCCCGAAGAGACCGCCGAGACGGTCATGGCCGCGGTCTGGCCGCTGGCGGGACTCAATGGCCCGGCACTCGATGACTATATCGACCTTGGATTGCGCCTCGGCGGCGCCAAGCCCTCTGCGATCGCAGAAGGCTTGCGGTCCGTCCGCGCGATCGAGGATGCCACCGCCCGCTATGCCAAACTCGTGGAACTCTTCTTCAACGGCGGCGGCAAGCCGAAGGCGGAATCGGCCTTTCTGAACGCCGCCATGCGCCGTGCAGCGCCGCAGCTCGAACTCAGGGTGGAAGAGGCGCGCAGCCACATGCTCGCCTGCGTGGACCGCCTGAGCATCGTCCAGATGTACGGGGCGACCCGCGCCGCCCTCATTCTCGCCGAGAGGCTCAACCGCGACTACGAGGCGCTCAAGAAGGCACGCAGCCAGCTCGATTTCGAGGATCTCATCAACCGCACGGCGGCACTGCTTGCCCGAAGCGACGTGGGCGCCTGGGTGCACTACAAGCTGGATCAGGGGATCGACCATATCCTCGTCGACGAGGCGCAGGATACGAGTCCTGCGCAATGGGCGATCATCCAGTCGCTCGCGGCGGATTTCTTTGCCGGCGAAACGGCGCGCGCGGATGGCCGAACGATTTTCGCCGTCGGCGACGAGAAGCAGTCGATCTACTCCTTCCAGGGCGCCCGGCCAGAGCGCTTCTCGCGCGAAAGCACGTTGACGGAGCGGCGGGTGCGCGCGGGCAACAGGCACTTCAGCCCCATCCGCCTGCAGCTTTCTTTCCGCTCGACGGTGGACGTGCTCTCCGCCGTCGATACGGTCTTTGCAAATTCCGGGAATGCGAGAGGTCTGAGCGCGCGGAGCGAGGCGATCGTGCATGCGTCGAACCGGATCGGCCAGCCCGGCGCCGTCGACCTCTGGGATGTGATCGCGCCCGAGCCGGCGGCTTCGGAAGAGGATTGGACCGCTCCTTTCGACGCGACGCCCGAGCGCGCGCCGGTCAACATCCTCGCCCGGCGCATTGCAGCGGTCCTCGAGGATTGGATCGGCCAGGAGACGGTGATCGAAAAAGGCGTGCGCCGAGCCATGCGGCCCGGCGACGTCATCGTGCTGGTGCGCAAACGCGACGCCTTCGTCAATGCCCTGACGCGCGCCCTCAAGCGGCGGGGCAATATCCCCGTCGCCGGCGCGGACCGACTGGTTCTGACCAGCCATATCGCCGTGCAGGACCTGATCGCGCTCGGCCGGTTCGTGCTTCTGCCCGAGGACGATCTGTCGCTCGCGGCACTGCTGAAGAGCCCGCTCCTCGATTTTGCCGAGGAGGATGTCTTCGAACTCGCCGCACGGCGGACCGAGGGCGAAAGCCTCTGGCGACGGCTGCGGCAGGCGGGCGCGGAGGAGACCAGCCGTTATCACGGAGCGGTCCGCACGCTTTCGCGTTATGCCGGCCTGGCACGGGAACTGCTGCCGCACGATTTCTATGCCCGCGTCCTCGGCGCCGATGGCGGACGGCGTGCCTTCCTGGCGCGGCTCGGCAGCGAGGTCAGCGATATTCTCGACGAATTCCTCACCTTCGCTCTCGATCATGAAAGGAGCGGTCTGCCGGGCCTGCAGGCTTTCATCTCGACGCTGGAGATCGAAGCGCCCACGGTCAAGCGCGAACAGGACAAGGAACGCGACGAGGTCCGCGTTATGACCGTACATGCCGCCAAGGGCCTCGAGGCGCCGGTCGTCTTCCTGGTCGACGGCGGCGGCGAGGCCTTCGTCCGCCAGCAGGTCTCGGACCTTCGCTTCGTGGAGAAAACGCAGGCCGATCATTCCGGGCTCACGGTCCCGGTCTGGCGCGCGCCGGGTTCTGCGCCGAACTCGCTCATCACCGCCGACAACGAGCGCCTGAAGAAGCTCGCCGAGGAGGAATACCGCCGGCTCCTCTATGTCGGCATGACGCGCGCAGCCGACCGCCTGATCGTCTGCGGCTATCGCGGACAGCGGCAGAACACCGACACCTGGCATTCGATGGTGCAGGGAACGCTGGCACAGGACCTGAAGGGCCGCGGAACGCCGAGGCTTTTCCGCGCCGGAAGCGAGGAGTGGCAGGGCATTGCCTGGCGCGAAGCGCATGTGCCGCGCGACCTCCCGACGTCCGGAGGCGGATCCGAAGAATCGCAACGGCCGACAGCCGGCTTGCCGACGGCGCTTTTCACGCCTCCGGCCGCGCCGCGGCGGCTGCCCCGGCCTCTTGCCCCGTCCGGCACGACCATCGCAATCGACGACCCCGACGGCGAAGCGATCGTCGGCTCGGCCCTTTTCGCCGGGAAGAGCGCGCCGAAACTCTCGATGCTCCGCGGCGCGATCCTGCACCGGTTGCTGCAGGTTCTTCCGTCGGTCGACGGCCGCGAGCGCCTGGCCGCGGCGGAGCGCTATCTCGCCCGTTCCGTGCCGCGCTGGCCCGAAGCCGAACGGCGCGCACTTGCCGGGAACGTCATGGACGTGCTCGACCATGCGGATCTGCAACCGCTTTTCGGCGAGCACAGCCGGGCGGAAGTCTCCGTCATGGGGACGCTGAAGCTCGGGACACGCGAATTCGCCGTATCGGGCCGTATCGACCGTCTGGCCGTCACCGGCGACATGGTGACGATCGCCGATTACAAGACCAACCGCGAAATCCCGGAATCGCCCGAAGAGATCGCGCCGGTCTACAGAAACCAGCTCGCGATCTATCGCGAAATCCTGAAACCTCTTTACCCCGGCAAGCGTTTCCGATGCGTGCTGATCTTCACCGAAGGCCCGGCGATCCGGGTGCTTCCCGAGCCGATGCTAGACAGGAGTCTTGAAGAGCTCGCGACAAAGTGAGATACACGATATTGAAAATCCGGTGGCGATGCCTCACATGAGACACAACATCTGGACACTGCCATTCCGAAGGAGCACCCGATGGCTACTGTGAAAGTCGATACTTCCAATTTTCAGAAAGAAGTTCTGAACTCGGCCGAACCGGTCGTCGTCGACTTCTGGGCGGAATGGTGCGGCCCGTGCAAGATGATTGCGCCGAGCCTCGAAGAAATCGCAACCGAGCTTGCCGGCAAGGTCAAGGTCGTCAAGCTCAACATCGACGAAAACCCCGAACTCGCGGCGCAATACGGCGTCCGTTCGATCCCCACGCTCGCCATGTTCAAGGGCGGCGAAGTCGCCGACATCAAGGTCGGCGCCGCACCGAAGACGGCGCTCAGCTCCTGGATTTCGAACGCGGTGGCTTGATCCGCCAGGACTTCAATCCGACAATGCGAAGCCCGGCCTGGCCGGGCTTTTTTTCGCCTGAAATCGTCGTGATCTAGCGCGGCGGCGTGCCGTTTTCCGCCAGCACGTCGCCGACCAGATAGAGGGAGCCGCCGATCAGCACGCGCGGCGGCACGGGGTCCTCGTCGGTGAGTTCCGCGATCTGCCCGAGCGCTTCGGCGACCGAGGAGGTTGCATTGGCCTCGAGCCCGGCTGCGGCCGCATCGGCGGCCAGCGCCAGCGGGTCCAGTCCCGCGTCGGACCCGTGCACCGGCACGGTGAAGACCTGTTCCGTCAGATCGAGGAAAGCCTTGAAATAGCCGATCGGTTCCTTGGTATTGATCATGCCGATGATCAGGAAGAGCGGTCGCGGGTCGCGCTCCTCGAAGGTGGCCATCGCCTCGGCAATGACGTGGCCGGCGCCCGGATTGTGTCCGCCGTCGATCCATATCTCGGCGCCCGGCGGGCAGAAATGCGAGAGCCTGCCGCCGGGGAGGCGCTGCAAGCGCCCGGGCCACTCGACGCCGGCCAGCCCTTTCTCGATGGCCGCCTCGGAAACATCGAAACCGGCTGCCCGGACGGCACGGATCGCCGCCGCGGCATTGGCATATTGATGCCGGCCCGGCAGGCGCGGCAGCGGCAGGTCCGCAAGGCCGTTCTCATCCTGGAAGATCAGCCTGCCGAACTCCTCATGCGCCATGAAATCCTGTCCGTAGACGGATATTGGGCAGCCGAGACGTTCGGCGGTCGCGATCAGCACATTGCGCGCGCCCTCTTCCTCCTGGTGGCCGATCACCACGGGGCAGCCCCGCTTCATGATCCCCGCCTTTTCCGCAGCGATCAGTTCGACCCGGTCGCCGAGATAAGCCTGATGATCGAGCGAGATCGGCATGATCACGGAGACGGCCGGCCGGGCAATGACATTGGTCGCGTCATACCGTCCGCCGAGGCCGACTTCTATGATCGCGACATCGGCCGGATGCTCCGCGAAGAGCAGGAAAGTGACCGCGGTCAGGATTTCGAAGACGGTGATCTTCTCACCGCCATTCGCTTCGGCAACGCGCCGTACGGCATCGGCAAGCACGGGGTCGCTGACCAGGGCGCCCTTGCCGCCCTTTACACCCAGGCGATAGCGCTCGTGCCAGTTCACCAGATGCGGCGACGTGTGGACATGGACGCTGAGGCCCGCGGCCTCCAGGATCGCCCGGCAGAAGGCCGTGACTGAGCCCTTGCCGTTGGTGCCGGCCACGTGGATGACCGGCGGCAGGCGCTCGTGAGGATTGCCGAGGGCGGCAAGAAGCCGCGTGATCCGGTCGAGCGAAAGGTCGAACCCTTTGGGATGCAGGGCGAGAAGCTTCTCGATCTCCTGCGCCGCCTCGCTGACCTGTGTCGCCGTCATGATGGTAGCCCTAATCTAGGCGCTCGCGGCCACCGGCAGCGGGGCCAACTCCGTCGCGGTATCGCGCTTGACCGCCTTGGCCGGCTTCTTCATCAGAATGTTGAGAACGCGCGCGAGCGTCTCCGGGATGTCGTGGCGCTTGACGACCATGTCGACCATGCCATGCTCCAGCAGATATTCCGAAGTCTGGAAGCCATCGGGAAGCTTTTCCCGCAGCGTCTGCTCGATCACCCGCTTGCCGGCAAAGCCGATTTCCGCGCCTGGTTCGGCCATGTGGATATCGCCCAGCATCGCATAGGATGCGGTGACGCCGCCGGTCGTCGGGTTCGTCAGGACGACGATATAGGGAAGCCCCGCTTCCTTGAGCATGTTCAGGGCTACGGTCGTGCGCGGCAGCTGCATCAGCGACAGGATGCCTTCCTGCATGCGAGCGCCGCCCGAGGCCGGGAACATCACCAGCGGGCACTTCTCCGCGATCGCGCGCTCGAAGGCCTTCACGATCGCTTCGCCCGCGGCAATGCCCAGCGACCCGCCGATGAAGTTGAACTCATGCGCGACGGCGACGAGCTTGATGCCCTGGACCTGGCCGAGGCCGGCAACGATCGTGTCATCCAGTTCGGTCTTGGCGCGGCTGTCGCGCAGGCGATCGGAGTATTTCTTCGAGTCGCGGAACTTGAGCGGGTCCTGCGCCACCTTGGGCTGCGGGAAGGCCTCGTAGATTCCGCCGTCGAAGAGATCCTTCAAACGGGCCTTCGCCGGCATCTTCATGTGGAAGCCGGATTGCGGGATGACCCATTTGTTCTCTTCCAGATCGCGATGGAACACCATCTCGCCCGTTTCAGGGCACTTGATCCAGAGGTTCTCCGGAACTTCCCTGCGGCCGAGCATCGAGTTGATCTTCGGCCGAACGTAGTTTGTGATCCAGTTCAATTAAGCAGTCTCCTGAAGATTTTCCTTCGGCTTGTGCGCGTCAATATGGGCAATTATTCGGCTGCAGCAAGCCGTGCCGCCCGTACGCCGGCCGCAAGCCCCCTGACGAGCGCTTCGACGCCCGGGACCGTCGCTTCCGTTGCCTGGCCTTCTTCGGTCAAGCTCGACGCGATCTGATTGACGATCGCCGTGCCGACGACGACGCCGTCTGCGGATGCGCCGATGGCGCGCGCATGGTCGGCGGTCTTCACCCCGAAGCCGACGCAGACAGGCAAGGGCGTATGCGCCTTGATGCGTGCGACCGCTCCGGCGATCAACGACGGATCGGGCAGCGCCGAGCCGGTGATCCCGGTCATCGACACGTAATACACGAAACCCGACGTGTTTTCGAGAACCTTGGGCAGGCGGCGATCGTCCGTCGTGGGCGTTGCCAGGCGGATGAAGCTGATGCCCTTCTCAAGCGCAGGAATGCACAGTTCGTCGTCCATTTCCGGCGGCAGGTCCACGACGATCAGGCCGTCGACGCCGGCCTCGAGCGCGTCCTCCAGGAACCGCTCGACGCCATAGATATAGATCGGGTTGTAATAGCCCATCAGCACGATGGGGGTGCGCTGGTCCTCCGCCCGGAAGAGCCGGGCGAGCTCCAGCGTCTTGGCGAGCGACTGCCCGGCCTTCAGCGCGCGCTGGCCGGCGAGCTGGATCGCCGGTCCATCGGCCATCGGGTCGGAAAAAGGCACGCCGAGTTCGATGATGTCGGCACCCGCCTGCCGCAGCGCCTTCATGATCGCCAGCGACGTTTCGAAATCCGGGTCGCCGCCCATGAAATAGGTCACGAGAACCGGGCGCCCCTCGGCCGCCACGTCGGCGAACCGTTGCTCCATGCGTGCGGTCATGATCTTTACTGCCCCATACCGAGAATTTTGCCGACGGTGAAAATGTCCTTGTCGCCGCGACCGGAGAGATTCATCAGGATGATCTCGTCCTTGCCCATCTTCGGCGCGCGCTTGATGACTTCGGCAAGCGCATGGGACGGTTCGAGCGCCGGGATGATGCCTTCGAGCCGCGTCAGCGTCTGAAAGGCCTCGAGCGCCTCATGATCCATGATCGGCACATATTCGACGCGGCCGATGTCGTTCAGCCAGGCATGTTCCGGTCCGATGCCCGGATAATCGAGCCCGGCCGAGATCGAATGGCCTTCCTTGATCTGGCCGTCACCGTCCTGAAGAAGATAGGTGCGGTTGCCGTGGAGCACGCCGGGCGAACCGGCGGTGAGCGAAGCGCAGTGCTCGTCGCCGTCGAGCCCCTTGCCACCCGCTTCCACGCCGACGATCCTGACGCCCTCGTCGTCGAGGAACGAATGGAAGATGCCGATCGCATTGGAGCCGCCGCCCACGGCAGCGACCACGAGATCGGGAAGCCGGCCTTCGGCCTCGAGGATCTGCTGCTTGGCTTCCTCACCGATGACTGCCTGGAAGTCGCGCACCATCTCCGGATAGGGATGCGGGCCGGCAGCCGTGCCGATCAGGTAATAGGTGCTGTCGACATTGGTCACCCAGTCGCGCAACGCCTCGTTCATGGCGTCCTTGAGGGTGCCGTTGCCGGCCGTCACCGGCTTCACCTCGGCGCCGAGAAGCTTCATGCGAAAGACGTTCGGCGCCTGCCGCTCCACGTCGGTCGCACCCATATAGACCACGCAGGGCAGGCCGAAGCGCGCCGCGACCGTCGCCGATGCCACTCCGTGCTGGCCGGCGCCGGTTTCCGCGATGATGCGGGTCTTGCCCATGCGCTTGGCGAGCAGGATCTGACCGATGCAATTGTTGATCTTGTGGGAGCCCGTGTGATTGAGCTCCTCGCGCTTGAAATAGATCTTGGCGCCGCCGAGTTCGGCCGTCAGGCGCTCGGCGAAATAGAGCGGGCTCGGCCGGCCGATATAGTGGGTGCCGAGATTTTCGAGCTCTGCCTTGAAGGCCGGATCGTTCTTCGCCCTCGCCCACTCATCCTGGAGATCGAGGATCAGCGGCATCAGCGTCTCGGCGACGAAGCGCCCGCCGAATATGCCGAAACGGCCCTCTTCATCGGGTCCGGACCTGAAGGAGTTCGGTTTAGGCGGTTGATTCACGTCTTGCTCCCTGATCGCGGCCGCTCAAGCTTCCGCCCGGCGGACCGCTTCGAAAAACGCTTCCATGAGCGTCAGATCCTTTATCCCCGGCGCGCTTTCGACTCCGGATGATGTATCGATGGCGCGGGCGCCGGTCAGCGCAAGTGCGTCTCCGATGTTGCTCGCGTTCAATCCACCGGAAAGCATGTAATCGACGCTTCCGTCAAGCGCGTCGAGAAGCCGCCAGTCGAAAGAAATCCCGTTACCGCCCGGCAGATCGGAACCAGCCGGAGGCTTCGCATCCAGGAGAAAACGGTCGACGATGCCCATATAGGGATCGATCCGCTCCAGGTCGGAGGCCTCACGGACGGCAAGCGCCTTCATCACCGGAAGACCGTAAAGCGCCTTGATGGCAAGGACCCGCTCCGGGGTCTCCGAGCCGTGAAGCTGGAGGACGTCGGGGGCGAGCGCCGAGACGATCTCGTCGAGACCGTCATTGTCCGCATCGACCGTGACCGCGACGATCTTCGCGCGCCCGCGGGCGCGCGCGGCAAGGCGGCCGGCATCGTCCGGTTCGATGTTGCGGGGGCTCTTGGGAAAGAAGATGAAGCCCACGTGGGAAGCGCCGAGCGCGACGGCACGTTCTACGGCTTCGGCCGTCTTCAAACCACAGATCTTCACTTCCGTTTTCATGGAAAGCGACCTTGCATGAAATGCCGCCCGAGTCGAGCAAAACCGTTGCGCGCCAGCGGCCAATCTTAGGAAGAGGGGGGCGGCGGGCATCCGGTGTTTTTCGGGCGAACCAAGCCGGCACCCTCCTCCGCCCTTCCTGCACCTTTTCGCCGCAAGCGGAGCGACGGGATAAGCCGCATGCCTCCCAATTTCCCTCTCCCCGCCTGCGGGGTGAGGGGCCCTTCGGCCACGCTCGATCTACCCGAAATCGATCGCGTGCAGCATCGTACCGTTGCGCTTGAGCCAGTGCCTGGCGTCCTTCGTTTCCGGGCACAGGCTCTCGCATAGCGCCCAGAAACGCGGTCCATGGTTCATTTCCTGCAGATGGGCGACCTCGTGTGCCGCGAGATAGGCGATCACCTTCGGCGGCGCCATGGCAATCCGCCAGGAAAAGCTCAAATCGCCCTCGGCGGAGCAGGATCCCCAGCGGCTGCGGGTGTCCTTCAGGCTGAGGGAGCGTGCCCTGCTTCCCGTCCTGCCGGCATAGACGGCGACCAGGCGTTCGAGTTCGCTGCGGGCTTCCTTCTTGAGATAGTCGGCGATGCGCCGGCGCAGATGCTCCTCGGCACCGCCCACTCTGAGAACCGCCTCCTCGTCGATCACGAGCGCTTCGGTCAAGCCGCGCAGGCGGCCCGTTCTCTCGATGCGGTGAGCGACGCCGCGAACAAGGATGGTGCCGCCGTCCTCGAGCTCGCTTTCACCGGAAAAGCGGGCAAGCTTGGTCATCAGCCAGCCCTGGTGCCGGGTGAGAAAGGCGCTGACCTCGCGCTCCGGCAGGCCTTCCGGTACGGTGAGCTTCAACGCTCGCCCTCCGGGCTCGATGCGAAGCGTCATCCGCGTCGCGCGCGCATTTTGCCGAATGGTCAGGGGAAGGACCTTGCCGGCAACCTCGATGTCACGGACGACATCAAGGGGCGGTCCACTGCCACGGTGCCGCTTGAGAGATGAAAACATGAGGCCGTTCTAGACGATTCGCAGGGGACTTGGCAGATGGACGAGCGACATCCGGCGTTTCACATGAAACACCGGATGCCTTGCGGGATCAGCTCGATTCGAAGCCGGCTTCCGGACCGGTGCGGCCGTTCTTGCGTTCGCGCATGAAGCGGTCGAATTCCTCCTGGTCCTTGGCACGACGGAGTTCGCGTACATAGCCGTCGAATTCCTCGCGCATCTCGTCAAGCTTGCGGCGCTCCTCGTCGAGACGGGCAAGTTCCGCTGTCCGCCAGTCGTCGAAGGCGACATTGCCGGTACGATGATGTGCCCAATGTCCCCGGTGGTTCCGTTTGAAGCCGGCACACATGCGATCCACTCCTTCATTGGCGTCCTTCTTGAACGCCCTCAGCTTGTCGCCGAAGAGGATGTAGGCGAGCATTGCCAGGCCGAGCGGCCAGAACACAATGAAACCCAGCACCATCAATGCAATGGTCGCGGGCGTCCAGTCCGGACGGATCAGTGCAGATTGGTTCATCTTCAGGATTCCTCGCAGTCGGCGGGCCGCCCTTCGCGGCCCGATGAAAACGATGTGGGAAAGCCACGGCCCCGGCGCAAGACATTGCATCAAGGAATCGGACAACCCCCTGACTTTCCTCCGGCAAATCGAGCGCTACGACGACTCGCTCAGGCCGATTTGCCACCCTTGATGAGCTGTTTGACCGGCTCCGCATGGCGTGAATGCCGGCGCTGGAAGGCGACGATGCGCGGTGCGATCTCGCGGCGGAAGCGCGAACCGTTGAAGACGCCGTAATGGCCCACATCGGGCTGCATGTAGTGCTGCCGCATCGAATCGGGAATGCCGGTGCAGATCGTCTGCGCCGCCCTGGTTTGGCCGAGGCCGGAAATATCGTCGTTCTCGCCCTCGACGGTCAGCAGCGCCACGCGCCGGATCGCCGTCGGGTCGACACGCTTGCCGCGGTGCATCATCTCGCCCTTGGGCAGCGCATGTTGCATGAACACCACTTGCACGGTCTGCAGGTAGAACTCCGCGGTCAGATCCATCACCGCGAGATATTCGTCGTAGAAGTCACGGTGCTTTTCGGCCGCGTCGCCATCGTTCTTGACCAGATGGGCGAAGAATTCCTTGTGGGCGATCAGGTGCCGGTCGAGGTTCATCGACATGAAGCCGGAGAGCTGGAGGAAGCCCGGATAGACCATGCGCATGAAGCCGGGCTGCGGCCACGGAACCGGCATGACGACATTGTCGCGGAACCACTCGATCGGCCGTTCCTTCGCAAGCTCGTTGACCGCGGTCGGGTTGATGCGCGTGTCGATCGGCCCGCCCATCAGCGTCATCGTCGACGGTGCGAGGGGATCCTCCGCCGCCTCCATCAGCGCGACGGCCGCCAGAACCGGAACGGCCGGTTGACAGACCCCGATCACATGCGCATCCGGCCCGAGGAAATGCAGCATCTGGATGACGTAGTCGATATAGTCGTCGAGATCGAAGGTTCCCTCGCTCAAGGGAACCATGCGGGCGTCGATCCAGTCGGTGATGTAGACGTCGGAATGGGGCAGCAGTGCTTCCACGGTTCCGCGCAACAGCGTGGCGTAGTGGCCGGACATGGGCGCAACGATCAGGACCTTCGGATCCGGAGCGCGGTCCCTTGGCAGGCTGCGTTCGAAATGGATGAGATTGCAGAACGGCTCCCGCCAGACGATCCTTTCGCGGACCGGCACGGGCTGCCCTTCGATCTCGGTTTCGGCAAGGCCGAATTCCGGCTTGCCATAGCGGCGGGTGGCACGCTCGAAAACTTCCAGTCCTGCGGCCGCGGCGCGGCCGAAATAGGTATGTGAAACCGGATTCATCGGATTGCTGAAGGCCAGCCGCATGGCGTCCGCCGCCGTGCGCCACGGAGCCATCATCGCATGGTTCATCTCATAAAGCTGGTAGAACATGGGCGCGTATCCCTTGTCTCAAATCAACGAAAACGCCGCTCCCAGTCCGACGCCGGAGCGCCTCCTCAGGAAACGGTTGCATCGGTTTCCGTCGGAAGCGTAGTCATGAAGAGTAAGATCATTTCACCGGGACGGCGAACGATCTGCTTGCGGTTGTTGGTCTCTGGTGTCCGCAATCGCTGCTACACTAGCATTTTTCTTGTGCAGCGCAACAAACGCGCCCCTCACTTTTTGAGGAAGGACGTCCGCACGGAACGAGGCCTCTCACCCGTCGCTCACAGCCACAACTGCCTTGACGAGCCCTGACTTGTCGTGAGCCCAGCGGGGAAGATCGCGGACGAGGTCCTCGAGCGTCGTGCGGTGGGTGACGAGCGCCTCGATCGGAACCAGCCCCGCCGCAAGCGACCGAATCACGTGATCGAAATCCTCGCGGGTAGCGTTGCGGCTGGCAACGAGGGACATTTCCCGCTTGTGGAATTCGGGATCCGAGAAACGGATCTCCTCCTTGACCACGCTGACGAAGACGAGCGTGCCGCCATGGGCGACATGGCCAAACGCCCCTTCCATCGACCGGGCGTTGCCGGTGGCGTCGAAGACGACGTCGAAACCCTCCCCGCCCGTCGCCTGCGCGAGCGCCGCATCGTCGCCCGCCAGGATGCCGGGCGAAAAGCCGAGCTTGTCCGTGGCGAAGGCCAGGCGCTCCTCGCTCGTGTCGAGCAGCCGTACGTCGTGGCCGGCAATGCGGGAGAAGACGGCCGTCCCCAGGCCGATCGGTCCGGCACCTATCACCAGCGAACGGTCGCCTCGGCCAGCCGCCGAGCGCCGGACGGCATGGGCGCCGATCGCAAGGAACTCGACCGCCGCGGCGGCTTCCGGCGAAAGACCTTCGGCCGAATAGAGGTTCTGCTCGGGCATGACGATTTCTTCGCAGAAGGCGCCGTCGGTGTGAACGCCGAGGACGCGGATCGCCGTGCAGCAGTTCGGCTTGCCTTTACGGCAGGCGATGCACTCCCCGCAGGAGATATAGGGGTTAACGACGACGAGCGTCCCCGGCGCGAGCCGGGTGCCGGGGCCCCCTTCGATCACCCTCGCAGAGATCTCGTGGCCCATCACGCGCGGATATTCGAGAAAAGGATGCTTGCCCTCGAAGATATGATAATCGGTGCCGCAGATCCCGACGCGGCTGACGGCAAGGCGGACCGAGCCGGTTGCCGGTGCCTCGGGCCCGCTGCGGGCGATGAGCGCGAGGCGGCCGGGCTCTGAACAGACGACGGCTTTCATGCGGCGCTCCGAAGCTTGCTGGGGACCGGTTGCGGGCAGGCGGCCATCACCGCGCCCCCCGCCGCCGCAACTGGTCGAAATAGACGATCACGATGATCAGCAGCCCGGTGATGATGCGCTGCCAGAAGGAATTGACGTTCAGGAGATTGGCACCGTTGTTGATCGTGGCAAGGATGAAGGCGCCGAGCAGCGGACCGTGAACCGAGCCGACCGCGCCGAAAAGGCTCGTGCCGCCGATGACCGACGAAGCGATCGCCTGCAGCTCCCAGCCTTCGGCCTGCGTGGCGTTGCCGATGCCGATGCGCGAGGCGAGCAGAAGCCCGACAAAGGCGGCGCAGGTCGATGACAGGATATAGGCCAGATAGATCGTTCGGTTGACGTTGACGCCGGAAAGACGCGCCGCCTCGCGGTTGGAGCCGACGGCGAAGAGATAGCGGCCGAAGCGGCTCAGATGCAGGAAGACGTAAGCCGGAATTGCAACGACGATCACCATCCAGAAAAGACTGGGAACTCCGAGGAAGTCGGCGCGTGAGAAAGTGGTGAAGGCGTCGTTGGTGATCGAGATGGTCGAACCGTTTGTTATCAGGAGACCGATGCCGCGAAGCGAGGTCAGCGTCGCAAGCGTGATGATGAAGGGCGGCAGCCCCATGCGGACGATGCCGAAGGCATGGAAGGCGCCGATCAGCACGCCGATCGCCAGCGTCGCGATGATCGCGAGCCAGAGCGGAACCCCCGCCGCGAGCAGCCAGGCGACGATGACGCTGGTGAAACCGACGACGGCTCCGACCGAAAGGTCGATGCCTGCCGTGATGATGACGAAGGTCTGGCCGACGGCGAGAATCGCGGTCATCGCCCCCTGACGCAGGAGGTTGCTGATGTTGTTGGGCGTCCAGAAGGCATTGGTCGCCAGGCCCAGGAGCAGCCAGAGGACGACCAGCAATCCCACGAGCGTAAGACCGAACAGGATGCTGACGCCTTTCTTCGGCGTCGGTCCCGCGCTTTCAACCGTTTCCACACTCATCGCTTCCTCCCTGCGTCCTTCCTCATCCGGCTCTCAGGCATTGATCGCCTGCGCCAGCACTTCCTCATGGCTTGCGGCCCGGTAGTCGTGGCTTGCCACAAGCCGCCCCTGCCGGAACACATGCAGGCGATCGGCCAGCTCATAGACCTCCGGCAGGTAGGAGGAGATCAGGATGATCCCTGCCCCCTTCTCCAGAAGCCGCGCAAACAGCCGGTAGATTTCCGCCTTGGTGCCGACATCGACGCCCACGGTCGGCTCGTCGAAGATGAAGAGCTTCGCGCCGTGGCTCAGCCATCTGCCAATCACGATCTTCTGCTGGTTGCCGCCGGACATGGCGGAGGCAAGCACGCGCCGCGACGGCGTCTTGATCTTCAGATCCCGGATCTGACGTTCGGCATTGGAGGCCTCCTGCGCGCGGTTGATCGTCAAGCCGCGCGTCAGCCTTTTGAAAACAGGCAGGTTGATGTTGACGCCGATCGGCAGGTTGAGGCACAAGCCCTGATCGCGGCGGCTCTCCGGCGCGAGCGCGATCCCCAGGTCCATGGCCTTGCGCTCATTGGCTATCTCGACCTTTCGGCCCTGCCAGAAGATCTCTCCTTCGCTCACCGTGTTGCGCCCGTAAAGTCCGAGCGCGAATTCGCTGCGGCCGGCACCGATCAGTCCGTAGAGCCCGACGATCTCACCCGCCCTGACCGAGAGCGATATGTCGCGGAAACCGGGACCGGAGAGCCCGCGCGTCTCGACGATCATCTCGCCCGGCTGGAAACGTTCCTTGTGGTAGATCTGTTCGATCGTGCGGTTGATCATCAAAGTGATGAGCTCGGCCTCGTTCGTCTCGGAAATCGCGCGCGTGCCGACATGCGTGCCGTCGCGAAGCACCGAGACGCGGTCCGCGAGCTCGAACACTTCTTCCAGCCTGTGGCTGATATAGACGATCGTGACGCCATCGCCCTGCAGCCGACGGATCAGGCGGAAAAGCTGCGCCGATTCCTGTCGCGTGAGATAGGCCGTGGGCTCGTCGAAGATGAGGAACTGCGTGCCACGCATGGCCGCCCGTGCGGTGGCGACCAGCTGCTGCTGGCCGATCGTCAGGCTGCCGAGTTCGGCATTGGCGGGCAGGTTGAAGCCGAGATCGTCAAGCACGCCCTGAGCCGCGCCGGTCATCGCGCGCTTGCGCATCAGCCCGCGCCGGTTCATCTCGTCGCCCAGGAACATGTTCGCCGCGACGCTCAGATGCGGGCAAAGCACCACCTCCTGGTGAACCGCGTTGATGCCGCGCGCGATCGCTTCGTTGGGCGTGGCCAGGTCGACTGTCTCGCCGCACCAGCGGATTTCTCCGGCACTGCGGGCAATGACCCCGGTCAGGAGCTTGATCAGCGTCGATTTGCCGGCACCGTTCTCGCCGACGATCGCGTGGATTTCGCCGGATAGAAAGGTCATGCTCGCGGGCTTCAAAGCCTCGACCGCGCCGTAGTTTTTCTGCAGGCCGCGGAGTTCCAGGATGGGCTCGCCCTTCGGAACCGGATGGGCGCCCGCCGCCCTCACCTGTTCGTCATGGCGATGGCTGACCTCTTGAAGCCCTATCATGGCATTGTCCTCCACTTCCGGGATCGCAGCGGCCGATTCCCTTCGGCCGTTGCACTGTTCTCCTGAAGGCGATGCGCAGCGCCGGTCCTACGGCGCCGCGCAATCGCGCTCTTCAGTTGACCTTCGGATTCAAAAGCGCGTCGATCTTCGGCTCGCTCATATTGGCCTTGGTGACCAGATTCGCGCCGGTATCGACATTGGCTTCGACCTTCTCGCCCTTGGAGACCGCAAGAGCCGTCTTCACGCCGTCATAGCCCATGCGGTAGGGGTCCTGGACGACGAGGCCCGCCAGCACGCCTTCCTTGAGGAAGCCCACGGTCTTGTCGTCGCTGTCGAAGCCGATCACCTTGATCTTGTCGCCGAGCTTGTTCTCGGCGATCGCCTGGCCGACGCCCTGCGCCATGATCAGGTTCGAGGCGAAAACGCCGACGAGGTTGGGATTGGCGGTGATCAGATCGGTCATGATGTTGAGACCGGTCGTCGCCTGACCGTCGGCATATTTGTCGGCAACCACTTTCAGGCCCGGATATTTCGTCTTGACCTGATCGAGAAAGCCTTCGCGGCGCTGGTCGAGCGAGCCGACACCCGGCAGGCTGGTGATGATCGCGATCTCGCCCTCTTCCTTGCCGGTCGCCTCCTTGATGGCGGCGGCAAGACCGTCGGCGGCTATGCGTCCGCCCTGGACGTTGTCCGTGGTCAGGAACGAGGTGAAGGCCTTCGAATCCGCCCCGGAATCGATGCCGATCACCGGCACCGATTTGGCGGCCTCGTCGACGGGCTTGCCGAGCGCCTTGAACTCCGTCGGCGCGATCACGACCGCGGCCGGCGCGCCCGCAACGGCGTTTTCCAGGATGGTGATCTGGCCGTTGATGTCGGATTCCGACTGGGCGCCGAGCTCCGGCACGTTGACACCGAGATCCTTGCCGGCGGCGCGCGCCCCCGCAAGCACGATCTGCCAGTAGAAGGAGGTGGTGTCCTTGACAATGATGGGAATGGTGACGTCCTGCGCGAAAGAGGTCGCGGGGACCATTGCGGCGACGAAAGCGGCGCCGGCCAGGGCATTGAAGGCACGGCGTGAAAGAATGCGCTTGGCTATGCTCATCGGGTTCTCCTCAGTTACACCTTGTTCCGTTATCGACCGGGTCGCCAGGTGCATGCGGCCCGGTTGCTTATGGAGAGTGGCGGCCGCCCTCGAGGGCGGCGAAGCATCAGGCCCTTACCGCCTCCGGCCCCAGCTCGGGCGCGACAAGCGTATGGGGTTCGAAGGCCGCGTAATCTTCCGGCGCGATCCCGTAGCGGGTCAGTTCCATGTTCCGTTTCAGGCTCGACGGTTTGGCGGTTCCGAGCAGCACCGAGGCGACGTTGGGATTGGCCAGCGGGAACTGCAGGGCCGGGGCGGCCAGCGGCATGGCGCGCTGCCCGGCGATGGCTTCCATCGCCGCGACCTTGGCGCGCACCTCGTCGGTCGCCGGCATGTAATCGAAATGCGCTCCCTCGACAGGTCCGGTCGCGAGAATGCCGGAATTGAACACGCCGCCGACGACCAGCGAGGTGTGCTTCTTCGCGCAGAGCGGCAGGAGCTCGGCAACCGCGGAGCGGTCCAGGAGCGTATAGCGGCCGGCAAGCAGGATGCAGTCGATGTCGGCCTGGCGCATGGCGTCGAGGCAGACCGGCACCTCGTTAACGCCGAGACCGTGGGCCGAAATGACGCCGCTCGATTTCAGCTCCTCGAGTGCTTTCAGGCCGGAATCCAGAAGCTGCCGCAGGTAAACGGCGTTTTTCGCCGCGCCATGCGTGTAGCCGCCAATGTCGTGGACATAAAGAATATCGATTCGGTTGAGACCGAGACGGGCATAACTCATCTCGACCGACCGCATGATCGCGTCGTAGCCGTAGTCATAGGTGACGTCGAAGTTCAGCGGCTTGACGTAGGAAAAGTCAGGGACCTGGTTCTCGGGCACCGGATGAAGCAGGCGACCGACCTTCGTCGACAGCACGAAGCTCTCGCGCGGCTTGTCGCGCAGGAAATCGCCGACCCGCCGCTCGGCAAGGCCAAGCCCATAGAACGGCGCCGTATCGAAATAGCGGATACCCGCTTCCCAGGCGGCGTCGAGCGTCGCCATCGCCGCTTCGCGGGTACATTCGCGATAGAGACCGCCCAGTCCCGCTGTGCCGAAACTGTATTCCGTCACCGCAAGCGCGGTCCGGCCTATCCTTCTCGTCTGCATTCCTTGTTTTCCTCCCCCAAGGATTGCGCCCTTACATGCGTCTCGCTTCGCCCCTCAGCCTTAAAGCGTCGCCCCCAGATGCCAGGGCACGAATTCGTTGTCGCCGTAGCCGAAAAGCTCGCTCTTGGTCTTGCGGCCCGAGGCGGTCTCTATGATGAGCTCGAAAATCCCCCGGCCGAGATCGGCGATCGTCGCTTCACCCGAGGCGATGACGCCGCAGTCGATGTCCATGTCCTCTTCCATGGCCCGATAGAGCGCCGTGTTGCTGGTGAGCTTGATCGACGGCGCCGGCCGACAGCCGAAACAGCTGCCGCGGCCGGTGGTGAACGCGATCACGTTGGCGCCGCCGGCGACCTGGCCGGTGGCCGAAACCGGATCGTAGCCGGGCGTGTCCATGAAGACCAGTCCGGGCTCCGTCACGCGCTCGGCGTAATTGTAGACGGCCGTCAACGGCGAGCGGCCGCCCTTGGCGACGGCGCCCAGCGATTTCTCGAGAATCGTCGTCAGGCCGCCCCGCTTGTTACCCGGCGAAGGATTATTGTCGAGCGACGCGCCATGCATCGCCACATAGTCCTCCCACCAGGCGATCAGGCCGTCGAGCTTGACCGCGACCGTCTCGTTTACCGCACGGCTGCGCAGGAGATGCTCGGCTCCATAGATCTCGGAGGTCTCGGAAAGGATCGCAGTGCCGCCGGCGGCGGCGAGTATGTCGACCGCCGCGCCGAGCGCCGGATTGGCGGTGATGCCGGAAAGACCGTCCGAACCGCCGCATTGCAGCCCCACGATGATCTCGCTGACCGGGATCGGCACGCGCCTGGCGGCCGCGACTTCCTTGGCGATCTCGTCGAGAATGCCGAGCGCGCGCTCGACGGAACGGCGCGAGCCGCCGGCCTCCTGGATGTTGAAATGCCGCTTCTCGGCCCCGGCCCCGCTCTGGCCGTAGAGCGTCAGCTGATTGACCTCACAGCCGAGCCCGACCATCAGCACGCCGCCGAAATTCGCGTGACGCGCATAGCCGGCGAGGGTCCGGTGCAGGTTCTTCATGCCGTCGCCCGTTGACGACATGCCGCATCCCTGGTCGTGGACGATCGGCACGAAACCGTCGATGCCTTCATATTTCGGCAGAATGCGCCTGTTCGCCTCGTCCGCGATCGCACGACAGACCGTGGTGGAACAGTTCACGCTGGCGACGATGCCGATATAGTTGCGCGTTGCGGCCCGGCCGTCCGCCCGTCGATAGCCGAGGAACGTGCGCGCTTTGTCCGCCTCGCTGGCAGCCTCCGGCGGAACGGCGGCACCAATGGCGAGCCGACCCTGATCGAAGGCAAGGTTATGCGAATGAACGTGCTCGCCGGGCGCGATGGGGGACGTGGCGCGGCCGATCGCCTGGCCGTATTTGACCACCGGCTCACCGACGTCGATCCTGCGGATCGCGGCCTTGTGGCCCGGCTCGATGCGCGCGACCGCCGACACGCCGCCGGCCAGCCGGTCGCCCGGCGCAATCGCAGCGGTGGCGACGACGACGTTATCGTCCGGCGAAAGAAGGATCGAAGACGGTGCGGGCAAATCAAGCTCCTCCCGAACGGTTCCCCACATGTGAAAACACTGGTTCTGTCTTTTATCTACAATAGACAGATGTTCGTCAATGGCTATTATGGGCCCATTGCGGCAGTCGCGGAACGGGAGCCTCGACGTGCCGACACGAGAAACCCGAAGCGGGCCGGATCCTCGCCATGGCGAAGCAGAACACCGTTTTCAAGGATGCCTTCAACCGCTGCCTGGAGCTGTTCGCGGAGACTTCCACGCTTCCCTCCGAACCGGAGCTCGGGCAGGCGCTCGGCGTCAGCCGCACGACGGTGCGCGCCATCCTGACGCGCTGCGAGGAACTGAGCCTCATCGCCTGGGACAAGCGCAGCAAGACGGTGCTGAGACGACCTGAGCCCTCGGACTACTTCCCGACCGCCGAGACCGATTCGCTTGCCGAAAGGATCGAGCGGAGCTTCATGCGCCGGATTCTGGCTGGCGGCGCTGAGCCCGGCATGCAGATCAACGAGCTCGAGCTTGCCCGCGAGATCGGCGCCGGAACGACCAGCGTGCGCGAATTCCTGATCCGCTTCAGCCGTTTCGGGCTGATCGAAAAACGGCCGAACAGCCATTGGGTCCTCAAGGGGTTCACGCGCGAATTCGCGCTCGAACTGACGGAAGTGAGGGAAATGTTCGAGCTGCGCTCGGCCGCTCGCTTCGTCTCCCTTCCCGACCAGGACCCGGCTTGGGAGGAGCTGAAGAAGATCGAGGCGGTGCATCGGGAAATTCTCGCCGACATCGACAAGCGCTACAGCGAATTTTCCGAACTCGACGAGCGCCTCCACCTGTTGGTGCACAAATCGTCCAGCAACCGCTTCATCATCGACTTCTACGATGTCATCGCCATCGTCTTTCACTATCACTACCAGTGGAACAAGGCGAATGCGCGGGAGCGGAACGCCCGGGCGCTGGAGGAGCATCTCGACTATATCGCCGCGCTGCAATCGCGCAACCCCACGCTCGCCGAACAGGCCTGCCGGCGACACTTGAAATCGGCGCGGGAGACGCTGCTCCAGTCGATTCCGTAGGTCACGATGACTGGAGCGTTTCCAGGAAATGTGTGTGACGGTTTTCCGTTCGCCGCTTGTTTGATCGCCTCATCCCTGTGCTCGTTGTTTAGCCCGGGGAGATAGCTGACACCTGTTCGGATAGATCACTGACGGATTGCTTGGTTGTCAAGTCGATGGCTGCGATGCGGAGGGCAGCGAAGAAGATGCCGTATCGCCCGTCCGTGTCGAGCGGGCGAATGGCGATGCGTTCGCCGCAGAAGGCCTTTGGGACTTTCCACTTGCGGCCTTTGAAGCTGACATAGGCCTTGGTGCTGGGGACGGTGCGGACGACCTCGCCTTCATCGTAGATCACCTCTGGGAGGTGCTCGGGCATGGGGCGCGAACTGGGACGATAGCGACGGGCCGGCACGTCGAGATCGAGCGCGGCATGGGGCCGCTCGAAATTATAGAGTTCGCGCCAGGCATCGAAGGCGCGCTGGACGGCAGCCAGATCGGAAAATCGGGCGAAATCGAATATTTCGGCCTTGAGCGTGCGATGGAAGCGCTCATTCTTGCCGCGGCTCTGCGGATGATAGGGCCGGCTATGCAGGAGGCCGACGCCGAGCTTCAACAGCCACACGCCAAGTCTTGTCCAACGCTCGCCCGAGGCCTCGCCCCAGGGCGCGCCATTATCGACGAAAAGGGCGTCCGGCAGGCCGTAGCGCCGGAATGTCCGCTCCAGATGGCCGCGCACGGTCACTCCCTGCTGGTTGGCGCAGGCCGCCAGGCAAGGCACGAAGCGGGAATGGTCGTCCACCATCGTCAGCGGATGGCAGGGCGTGCCATCGCCGAGCCGAACCCAGCCCTTGAAATCCATCTGCCAGAGCTGGTTCGGCGCCTCCTTCTCGAAACGCTGGGTCGCCGGCGCGCCACCGACCGGCGGCATGATCCGCTCATGGCGCTTCAGGATAGCATGAACCGTCGAAGGCGCCGGCGCATGCTGCCCCCGGTCTTTCAGAACGCGCGCGATCTTGCGTGCGCCCCACGCCGGATGCGCATCGCGCACCGCAAGCACCTCTGTCTCCACCGCCGCGCTCGACTGCAACGGGCTCACATGCGGGCGGCGCGAGCGATCAGCCAGCTCCCGGTCACCTGCCTGCCACCGCGCCAGCCATTTATAGCCCACATCGGCACTGATCCCGAACCGCCGGCACAGCTCCCGGCGGTTCGCACCCTCCGCAAGCGCCAGCCGCACAAATTCCTGCCTCTCTCCCATAACCGACACCTCTTTCCACGGCATGGACAACCTCCTCGCGAAGCCGATCCATGCCAGTATGAACGTGTCAGCCATCTCCCCGAACACCTGTCAGTCATGTGTCCGGGCTATACACTCGTCACAGGGATCCAGCCAGACCAAGTCCTTGGGCTGAAAGAACTCTTCCCGCGCCGCAGACGCGGCGCTGCTGGATCCCTGTGACGAGCACAGGGGATGAGGACGGAGGAGAGATTGCCGTCCTCCGAAAAGTTTCCTACAGCCCGCGCGTCTTATGAGACGCCCTTCCCAGTCCTTGTGAGGAATCGATCAATAGCCGGATTCCGTCCGTACCGGTCCGCCCTCTCCAAGAAATTCCCGGCGCAGCCGCTCCGTTGCGCTGACGAGCAAGGTGACATCGGTGCCGATCGCCATGAAATCGGCACCGAGCTCGCGATAGTCGCGCGCCTGGGCCGGGTCGAGGGTCATGATCCCGCGTGCCTTGCCGGCACGCTCGATCCGCGCGAAGGCCTCGATTATGGCTGTCCGTACCTCCGGATGACCCGGATTGCCGAGGTGCCCCATGTCCGCGGCAAGATCCGCCGGACCGACGAACAGGCCGTCGACGCCGTCCAGCGCAGCGATGGCGTCGATCGCCTCGAGCCCTGCCCGGCTCTCGATTTGCAGCAGCAGACAGATCTCGTCGTTGGCGTTTTCGAGGTAGTCGCCGATGCGGCTGAAGTTCGTTGCCCGGCCGAGAGCGGCACCGACACCGCGAACGCCATGCGGCGGGTAACGCACGGCGCGCACGAGCTGCCGCGCCTGCTCGACATTGTCGACCATCGGGATCAACAGCGTCTGCACGCCGGCATCGAGGATCTGCTTGATCATGACCGCGTCGCCGACCGGCAGGCGGACGATCGGATGACTGCCTCCGCCGGCGACGGCGCGATACTGCGCCGCCAGCATGGGAATATCGTTCGGCGCATGCTCGCCATCGATCAGCAGCCAGTCATAACCGCTGCCGGCCACCACTTCCGCCGCATAGGGACTGGCGAGCGCCACCCAGAGACCGAGCTGAAAGCGGTTTTCGCGGATCGCCGCTTTGAAAGTGTTTTTCGGGGCGGGCATCGATTGCTCTCCTTCTGCGTCCGAGTGTGTCTGCCGCAATCTGCCGGCGGCGACCGAGTGCTTCCCAGCCTCTTACCGGCAAAAGAAAAAACCGGCCAGAACTTTCCGGCCGGTTCTTCGAGAGAGCGCCGCCTCAGGCGATGCCGCCGAGGCAGACATATTTGATCTCCATGAATTCCTCGATGCCGTATTTCGAGCCCTCGCGGCCGAGGCCCGAGAGTTTGACGCCACCAAAGGGTGCCTCCGCCGTGGAGATCAGGCCGGTATTGACACCGACCATGCCATATTCCAGCGCTTCCGCCACGCGGAAGACGCGGGCGAGGTCCTTGGCATAGAAATAGGAGGCGAGGCCGAATTCGGTGTCGTTCGCCTGTGCGATCACATCCGACTCGTCCTTGAAGCGGAAGAGCGGCGCCACCGGGCCGAATGTCTCTTCCCGCGCGACCGCCATCGCCTGGGTCACGTCGGCCAGCACCGTCGCTTCGTAGAAGGTGCCGCCGAGCGAATGGCGACGGCCGCCCTGCACCACGCGCGCGCCTTTCGCAAGCGCATCCGCCACGTGCTCCTCGACCTTCTTCAGCGCCGGCTGGTCGATCAGCGGTCCGAGGATGACGCCGTCCTCCATCCCGTTGCCGGTTTTGAGCTTGCCGACGGCCTGGGCGAGTTTCTCCGAAAACGCCTCGTAGACGCCGTCCTGCACATAGATGCGGTTGGCGCAGACGCAGGTCTGGCCATTGTTGCGGAACTTGGCGATCAGCGCGCCTTCGACCGCCGCATCGAGATCGGCATCATCGAAAACGATGAACGGGGCGTTGCCGCCGAGTTCCAGGCCAAGCTTCTTGATCGTGGCCGCGCTCTGGCGATAGAGCTCTGCGCCGACCTCGGTCGAGCCGGTAAAGGTAAGCTTGCGGACGGTCGGGTTCGAAGTCATCTCGGCGCCGATCTCGCGCGCCGAGCCGGTGATGACGCTGAAGAGGCCTTTCGGCATGCCCGCGCGCTCGGCGAGCACGGCGATTGCGATCGCCGAAAACGGCGTCTGCGCGGCCGGCTTCAAGACCATGGCGCAACCGGCGGCAAAGGCCGGCCCGGCCTTGCGGGTGATCATCGCGTTGGGGAAGTTCCACGGCGTGATCGCGGCGACGACGCCGATCGGCTGCTTCATCACCAGAATGCGCTTATCCTTCTGATGACCGGGAACCAGGTCGCCATAGACACGCCGCGCCTCTTCCGCGAACCATTCGATGAAGCTCGCCCCGTAGACGATCTCGCCGGTCGCCTCCGCGAGCGGCTTGCCCTGCTCCATCGTCAGAATCCGGCCGAGATCGTCCTTGTTTTCGATCATCAGCTCGAACCAGCGGCGCAGCACCGCCGAGCGCTCCTTGGCGGTCCGAGCCGCCCATTCCCTCTGCACCCGCGCCGCGGCCTCGATCGCCGTTCTGGTCTCGGCGGCGCCGAGCTTCGGAACGCGGCCGATGATTTCGCCGGTCGCCGGATTGTTCACCTCGATCGCATTCTTCGGGTCGGCTTCGATCCAGGTATCGCCTACGAGAGCAGCCTGGCGAAACAGCGACGGGTCTTTCAGATTCATGTCGAGTCCTTCCTCAAAAAATCTACAGAACTTATACAACTTTTTTCGCAGGTTCGACAATCACATGATTGCGGTTTACGGATCCTTCGCGCCTGCTGAGCTGACGCGCAGGAATGGCGATGCGTCGGACAGGCGCGTATCTGCAAGAAATAAGGATGTTCGTTCGTGACAGAAATCAACCATAGAAGAGCCGATCACCCCATCCACTCGATCTTTCTGGAGCGCTGGTCGCCGCGCGCCTTCACAGGCGAGGAGATCGGAGAAAAGGATCTGCTCGCGCTCTTCGAAGCCGCGCGCTGGGCGCCGTCGGCCAGCAATCTTCAGCCCTGGCGCTTCGTCTACGCCCGCCACGGCACCGAGCATTTCGCTCGCCTGCTGTCGACGCTCGACGAGGGCAATCAGCGCTGGGCGAAAAATGCCTCTGCCCTGGTCATCATCCTTTCGAAGACCCACAGGGTCACATCGACCGGCGAGCTGAGGCCGGCCTATACGCACGCATTCGACACGGGAGCGTCCTGGTTCGCGCTCGCGCTGCAGACGCAGCTCGCCGGATGGCATGCCCATGCGATGGCGGGGGTCGACAGAGAGAAGGCCGTGCAGGTGCTCGGTGTTCCGGAGCACTACCGGGTCGAGGCAGCCGTCGCAATCGGCAGGATTGCGGATCCTTCCACCCTGCCGGACGATCTGCGGGAACGCGAAAAACCAAGCCAGCGCAAGCCCGTCAGCGAATTCGTCTTCGAAGGACGTTTCACGGGCGAATGATCCGCGAGCGATCGAGCTTCCGAAAGACGAGAGCAGGGCGTGGATCGCCTTGCTCTCGTCGGAACCATGATCAAAGTGCCGCGCCTATACGTGCGCGTCAGATATCGAGATTGGCGACGCTCAGTGCGTTTTCCTGGATGAAGTCGCGCCGCGGCTCCACTTCGTCGCCCATCAGGCGCGAGAACAGACCATCCGCATCCGTCGCATCGGTAACCTTGACCTGCAGCAGCGAACGGACGTTCGGATCGAGGGTCGTCTCCCACAATTGCTCGGCGTTCATTTCGCCCAGGCCCTTGTAGCGCTGCATGGTGAGCCCCTTGCGGCCGGCGGCGAAGATCGCGTCGAGGAGGGCGCGCGGACCGCTGATCTCCTGCGTGCCGTCGCGGCGGCGCAGCACCGGCGGAGCGCCATAGACCTCCTTAAGCCGTGCCTTGAGCTGATCGATATGGCGTGCATCCGAAGAACCGATCAGCGCCATGTCGAGCACGGCCGCTTCCTTGACGCCGCGCACCATGCGCTCGAGCTTCAGCCCGCCTTCCGCCGTCACCGTTGCCTCCCATCCGCGTTCGGTCTCTTCGGCGATGACATCCAGCCGGCGGGCCACTTCGGCGGCGATCAACTGATATTCGTCGCGCTCGCCGTTGAGTTCCACGTTGAGCGCTCCGGCGATGGCAGCCTGCTCCACGACCGAGCGATTGTAGCGGGAGTGGAGCCCATCCATCAGCGAGCGCAGTCGCAGCGCATCGTTGATGACCTCGCGGAGATCCTGGCCGACGCGCACTTCGCCCGAAGCGAGTTCGAGCGACGCCTCCTCGAGGCCCATGTTGATCAGATAATCTTCAAGCGCCTTCTCGTCCTTGAGATACTGGACGGACTTGCCGCGGGCCACCTTGTAGAGCGGCGGCTGGGCGATATAGAGGTGGCCCCGCTCGATCAGCACCGGCATCTGCCGGAAGAAGAAGGTGAGCAGCAGCGTGCGGATGTGGGCGCCGTCGACGTCGGCGTCCGTCATGATGATGATCTTGTGATAGCGCAGCTTGTCGGCGTTGAACTCGTCACTGCCGATCGATGTGCCGAGCGCGGTGATCAGCGTGCCGATTTCCTGGCTCGACAGCATCTTGTCGAAACGCGCGCGCTCGACGTTGAGGATCTTGCCGCGCAGTGGCAGGATCGCCTGGTTTTCACGCGAGCGGCCCTGCTTGGCCGAGCCGCCTGCCGAGTCGCCCTCCACCAGGAAGAGTTCGGATTTGGCCGGGTCGCGCTCGGAGCAATCGGCGAGCTTGCCGGGCAGCGACGAGATGTCGAGCGCACCTTTTCGGCGCGTCAACTCGCGTGCCTTGCGCGCGGCTTCGCGCGCGGCGGCCGCTTCCACGACCTTGCCCACGAGAATCTTGGCATCGGAAGGATGTTCTTCGAGCCAGACGCTCAGGGCCTCGTTGACCAGGCTTTCGACGACGGGGCGGACTTCCGAGGACACCAGCTTGTCCTTGGTCTGCGAGGAGAATTTGGGATCGGGAACCTTCACCGACAGCACAGCCGTCAGCCCCTCGCGGCAATCGTCGCCCGTGAGCGATACCTTTTCCTTCTTGGTGATGCCGGACGTGTCGGCATAGGAGGTGATCTGACGCGTGAGCGCACCGCGGAAGCCGGCCATATGCGTGCCGCCGTCGCGCTGCGGAATGTTGTTGGTGAAGCACAGCACGTTCTCGTGATAGCTGTCGTTCCACCACATTGCCACTTCGACGGTGATGCCGTCCTTCTCGCCGCGGATCGACACCGGCTTCTGCACGAGCGGCTTCTTCGCCCGGTCCAGATAGGCGACGAAGGCCTCGAGACCGCCGTCATACATCATTTCTTCCCGACGAATGTCGGAATGGCGCTTGTCGGTCAGCACGATGCGGACGCCCGAATTCAGGAAGGCGAGCTCGCGCAGGCGATGCTCGAGCGTACCGAACTCGAACTCGATGTTCGAGAAGGTCTGTTCGCTCGGCGTGAAGGTGACCTCGGTTCCGGTCTCGCTGCCGGCGTCGCCCGTTACCTTGAGCGGCCCGTCGGCAACGCCGTGGGTGAAGCTCATTTCGTGGATCTTGCCCGACCGGCGGATCTTGAGCTTCAGCGACACGGAGAGGGCGTTAACGACCGAAACGCCGACGCCGTGCAGGCCACCGGAGACCTTGTAGGAATTCTGGTCGAATTTTCCGCCGGCATGAAGCTGCGTCATGATGACTTCCGCCGCCGAGACGCCTTCTTCCCGGTGGATGTCCGTCGGTATGCCGCGACCGTTGTCCGTCACCGTGACGGAACCGTCGGGATTGAGCGTGACCGTTACGATGTCCGCATGGCCGGCAAGCGCCTCGTCGATCGCGTTATCCACGACCTCGTAGACCATGTGGTGCAGACCTGAGCCATCGTCGGTGTCACCGATATACATGCCCGGGCGCTTGCGCACTGCATCGAGGCCTTTCAGCACCTTGATGGAATCGGCACCATATTCGGCGATTGCGCCGGCTTCGGTCTCAGAAATATCGGTCATTCGGGCTCAGATCTTTCCAGGTTTTCGGACGTCGCGATTCATTGCGAATCACAGCGCGAGATGCCTCGCGGACTATAGAAAATTTGTCCAATTGTTCCAAATCCCGACGCGAAGATCGCGGCCGGAATGGGCTTTCATCCCCTGTCCTTATCAGGAAATGTGGCTTTTTCCAAAACATCTTCCAGTGCCCGAATCGTCTCCGCCGACAGGCCGCGAATCTCCATGCTCAAACGGTTGGCGAAGGCAGTGTGACCGGGCGGAAGGCCGGACGTGTCGAGCACGACTTTCGGATCTGAAAGATGCGCTATCCGGAAGAGTTCGTCGGCCTCATCCCAGATCACGTTGAAATAGCCGGCAACGCGCTGGAGGAAGTCGAAGCTCGGCGCTCCCCGCTTGCCGTGTTCGAGAGCCGAGAGATAGGCGGGCGAAACCCCTATTGCAGCCGCCATCTCTTTCTGAGACACGCCCTTGCGCCGGCGAAGTTCGCGCACGGCCTCGCCGAAGGGAGTCATGAGGCGCCTCCCTTCGCCCGCGCCAGCCGCACATAAAGCGCGCCCTCGCCGCCGTGATTGCGGGCGGCCGGTTCGTAGGACGATATCAAGGGCCGGAACTCGGGAAGCGAGAACCAGAGCGGCACGGCTCGCTTCAGGGCGCCGTCGCTGCCGAGCGACGTCCCCTTGCCGGTGATGACGAGGACATGCCTCAAGCCGCGGTCGCGCGCCCTCAGGAGGAACTGCAGCAGCAGTCCGTGCGCCTCGCTCTGAATCATGCCGTGCAGGTCGATCCTCGCCTCGAGCGTCAGCCGGCCCTTCGCCAGTTTGCGTTTGACCGGCCGCTCCAGCGGATGATGAGGGGGGTCTTCTGCCTTGTCGCGGCTGAGTGAAAAGCCCCTGCCGGCCCTTTCGGGCGTGCTCGAGGGAGGCGTCGCCTCCGGGCCAGGTACAGCCTTGATTTCCGCGGTCCCGCCCAGCAGCTCCTCGAGAGCGTCCAACCGCCCGGGCATGGGCCGCGCCGAACGCGCGACCTTCCCCCAGAGAATGCGGTCCTCGGTGGAAAGCTTCTTGTCCTTAGCCATGGCTGGACTGCGCGCGATATCGGGCCGCGGTCGCGCGGGGCACGAAAATGAAGAAGTCTGCGTCGTTGCGCACGGAACCCGCGAGTTTCCCCGCCCGGTCGCCGGAGCCCGTGAAGATATCGCCGCGCGCCGGGCCGACGATGGCCGAGCCGGTGTCCAGCGCGAGCATCAGGCGCCCGAAGGGATGTCCGCCGTCGAGATGGAGCAGGGTTTCGCTCGCGACGTAGAAAGGAACGCCGAATGTGTGGATGAGGCGGTCGACAGCAAGCGAGCGTCCCGGCTCCAGCGGTACCTTGGCAGCCGCCACGGGGCCGAGCCCCTCTTCCTCGACCGGCGCCTCGCGGAAAAAGATGAAGGACCGGTTATGCCACAGAACCTCGTCCGCCTTGTCGGCATGGGCCGCCAGCCAGTCGCGAATGCTCGCCATCGACACGGTGGCGGTGTCGATCTCGCCGCGATCGATCAACAGCTTCCCGACGGCGGAAAAGCGATGCCCGGTTTTGGCGGCATAGGTGATGCGGCGGCGCGATCCGTCCGGATAGATCAGCCGCGCGGCGCCCTGCACATGGACGAAGAACACGTCGACTTTGGAGCGGGCATAGGCGATTTCCAGACCGCGGCCGGCGAGAAATCCTTTTTCGATCGCGCGTCGGTCCGGATATTCCTCGATCCTGCCGTCGCAACAGCGGCCGAAGGCGAAATATGGGTCCATTCCTGCCGGCCGGTTTATGTCGTCGATATCGATGAGGTCCGAGGGACGCCGGTAGAAGGGAAAGCGGAACTCCGCATCCGGCTCAGCCCGTACCTCGACCTCGGGTTCGTAGAAAGCGGTGACGAAGCCGGTCCTTTTCCCTTCAGGGCGGATTCGGAACGGAACGAACTGGGCCTCGAAAAATCCGCGTGCGGCGGCCGCATCGGAGAAATCGCTGCCTGCCGCGTCGAAGGCGGGCAGGAGGTCGGCGACCGAAATACCGAGCGAGCCGGTCTTGTACGGCTTCACCTCCGTTACATGCCGGTGACAGCGCCGAAGCGAAGCGATCACCGGTGCCGGGTCGTCCGCAGACCATCCGGGCAGCTCCGAATAGGAGACCGGCTCGAGATGAAAAGTCATGGCCGCCCGCTTCCCGGTCAGTTTTCCGATTCGGTGGCGATCAGCTTCCAGTTCGGGTCGCGTGAACGGATATCGCGCGCAAACGTCCACAGGTCGTTCACTTCGGCAACCGAATCGGCGTCTCCGTCGACCAGTTTGCCCTGCTTGTCGTAGGTCGCGGAAATAAGCTGGCTGATGATCCTGACCGTTATGTTTTCCTCGGCGTCCTTGATCTCCGCGTGCACGATATCGGCCTTGTCGATGCCGACGAAGGTCGACTTGACAACTTCGCCCTTGGCCTCGCGTTCCGCAATCGCGGCCTCGAAGCCCTCATAGACTTCGCGGGACAGCAAACCCTTGAGAGTTTTACGATCGCCATCGGCAAAGGCCATGACGATCATCTCGTAGGCCATCTTCGCACCGTTGAGGAATTCGGTGGGATTGAAGTTGGGATCCGCGTCGGTCATCGCCCGGAGTTGGGCATTCAGCGGAGTCCCGGCCTTGGCGACGGTCTCGATCGCGGCATAGCGCGACTCGTCTTCCGCCGTCTCGCGACGGGGAAGCTGAACGACCTTGCCGTTATCCTTGGCTTCCGGCCCTTGGGCGATATCCCGTGGAGAGTAGGGATCGAAAGGAGGCCGCTCGCTGCCGGTCCTGCGACCTAGGACGCTACGCAATTGCAGGAAGATGACCACGGCAGCGATCAGGAAAAAAAATGTGATGAAATCAAAAGAGCCCATTTCCACCCGGAACCGCTGTTAGAATTTCTCGTACTGTTCCATATAGTCCGGAAGGATAGACCATTCAAACGACGATGTCGCACCCATAAACCGGAGACCGGACAATTGCACTCACCTTCTTGCGAGCACGGGCGATGCGTTTCCTGATCCCGCTTGTCATTCTCGGGCTGCCGCTTGCGGAAATCGCTGGCTTCGTCGCCGTCGGGCGCGAGATCGGCGTGGCGATGACGCTTCTTCTCGTTTTCGCAAGTGCCGTCGCCGGCATCATGCTCCTGCGCATCCAGGGTTTCGGCGTGCTCCGGCGCGTGCAGGAGGCGGCACGGACGGGCAACGATCCGGGGCTGGACGTTCTCGGCGGTGTGCTGATCTTCATCGCCGCTATCCTCTTGATCGTGCCCGGTTTCATCAGCGACCTCGTCGGCCTTCTGATCTTTCTGCCCCCGGTCCGACGCGCCATCGCCGGCTTCCTGCGCAGCCGGATGACCATTTTGAGCAGCGCAACCGGCTTCTATCGTGCCTCCGGGCCCCAATCCTCCGGTTCCCGGTCCTCTGGCCCACAATCCGCTGGGCCCCGGTCCGCTGGCACCCCTCGCGAGGAGCGCCGCGGGCCGCTGACGATCGATCTCGACGAGGACGAATTTTCGCGCAAGACAAAGGACGAAGACGACCCGCCGCCGCCACCGGATCGTCTGCCTCATTGATCCGAGCTTCACTTTTTCTGATCCCGGCTCCAATCGGGTCTATAATCCGCTTTCCAAAGAAGGGCCGGATGTGCTCTTGCGTCGGGCCGGGCCGGGCCACGAGGGTTGTAAGCCCAAGCCCTAAATGTTAGATGGCCTCACCATTTCGAAGTCCGAGGAAACTCTTATGACGACTGATACCGCATCCAACGGCAACGGCAGTGCCCAGCAGCAGCAGAGCCCGTCGCTCAATATCCTGGCCCAGTACGTCAAGGACCTCTCCTTCGAGAACCCCGGCGCACCGCGTTCGCTGCAGGCTCGCGACCGCTCCCCGTCGATCAACATCAATGTCAATGTCAATGCCAATCCGCTGGCGGAGAATGATTTCGACGTTGTCCTGTCGTTGAGCGCCCAGGCCAAGGACGGCGACAAGATGCTCTTCAACGTCGAACTCGCCTATGGCGGCGTCTTCCGCGTCGCCGGCTTCCCGCAGGAGCACATGCTGCCGCTGCTCTTCATCGAGTGCCCGCGCCTCTTGTTCCCCTTCGCGCGACAGATCGTGGCCGACGCCACCCGCAACGGCGGCTTCCCGCCGCTGATGATCGATCCCATCGATTTCGCGCAGATGTTTGCCCAGCGCATGGCTGAGGAAAAGGTCCGCGCGCAGGTGGCCAATACCAACGACACGGCCAACTGATCGGTCCGAATGACTGGAAGACCCGGCTCACCGAGCCGGGTTTTTTGTGTCCGGCCTGCGCGATTCGGCTTGAGGAACCCCGCGGGCGCCGCGATACGGACAGGCCTGGAGCATTTGACCCCACGCACTTGCGGACGGAAAACCGTTGCACACTTGCCCTGGAAGGGCTCTAGACCGCTTCCGATCTGAGGGCATAGTCGGCTTCGCTGTATTTCTCCCAGATCGCATTCGCGCCGATCTTCGCGACGAGCGCCGCATGGGCAGCGATTTCTGCCTCCGTCAATCGTGGCCTCAAAGGCCGCTCCCTTTTGATGACGACGACCGGTCCGTCGTCGGCCTCCATCGACCGGCCACCCGTCTCCGTCATCACGAGACCAAGCGCGGCCTGGCGCCCGCCGATCATCTCGATATAGACCTCGGCCAGCAGCTCGGAGTCGAGCAGGGCCCCGTGCCTGGTTCGATGGGAGTTGTCTATACCGTAGCGACGGCAGAGCGCATCGAGCGAATTCGGTCCCATCGGGTGCTTGCGGCGGGCAAGAGCCAGAGTGTCGATAACCCGGTCGCTGCCGATCGGCGGCAGGCCGAGCCGCTCGAACTCCGCATTGATGAAGCCGATATCGAAGGTGGCGTTGTGGGCGACCCAACGGGCATCGCCGAAGAAATCGACGATCTCCCGGGCGACATCGGCAAAGGGCGGCTTGTCCTTCAGAAACTCGTCGGTGATGCCGTGGACGGCCAGGGCTTCCGGGTGAACCTTGCGCTCCCCCGGATTGATATAGATATGGATCGTGCGCCCCGTCGGAAACTGGTTCTCGAGCTCGATTCCGCCGATCTCGATTACCCGGTCCTCGCGATTGTCGAGGCCGGTCGTTTCCGTATCGAAGATGATTTCACGCATGCGGGAGCCCTGTGGAGGATGTTTCGGGACGAATCACCCGAAGCTGACCTTCATTCTTAATGTTATTTGCTGCGCAATTGAAGGCCATCGCCGCCCCTCATCCGGCCTGCCGGCCACCTTCTCCCACAAGCGGGGCGAAGGAAACTCGCGGCAGCGTCGTACTCGTTCCCTCTCCCCGCATGCGGGAGACGGCTAGGGTCAGGGGGTTTGCGAAGGCTAAGCCGCCCGCAAATCATCGACGATCGCACGGATCTGCTGCCGTGTGACGTCGAAGCTGTCGCTGGTGTCGACGATATAGTCGGCGCGGGCGCGCTTCTCGCTGTCGGGCACCTGCCGCTCGAGGATCATCGCAAACTTCTCGGCGGTCATTCCCGGGCGCTTCATGACGCGTTCCCTCTGCATCTCCGGATCGCAGGTCACGACGACGATGCGGTCGAGGCGCGCTTCCGCCTTGGTCTCGAAGAGGAGCGGAATATCGAGCAGCACGAAAGGCGCACCGTCCGCTCTGTGCCGCGCAATGAACTCCTGCTCCTTGGCGCGCACCAGCGGATGGACGATCCGTTCCAACTCGGCCAGCCGTTCGGGCGCCGCAACAAGCCGAAGCGAAAGCTCGGCCCGGTCGATGACGCCGCCCTTGGCGACGCCCGGAAAGGCCGCTTCGACCGGCGCCACCGCTTCGCCGCTATAGAGCATATGCACCACTTCGTCGGCATCGTTCACCGGCACGCCGAGTTCCCGGAACATGCCCGCAGCGGTCGATTTTCCCATTCCGATGGAGCCGGTAAGCCCGACGATGATCATGCGTGCCTGTCCATATCGCTGATGATGATCTGTCTTAGCGTTTCGTCGACGACCGGCCTCAGACCGAACCATTTCACGAATCCGGGCACTGCCTGATGGAGAAGCATGCCAAGTCCGTCGACGGTGCGGAAGCCCTGCTCTTCCGCCTGCCGCAACAGCGGCGTTTTCAATGGCACGTAGACGTTGTCGGTGACGACGGCGTCTGGCGCCAGGCCCGAAAAGTCGATCGCCGGCGCCGGCTCGCCGTTCATGCCGAGCGAGGTCGTGTTGACGAAGAGGCCGGCGCCTGAAACGACCTCGGGAAGCGCCGCCATCGAATGTGCGTGCACCGCCGTGCCGAAGCGATCGGCCAGTTCCCTCGCCCTCTCGGGGGTGCGGTTCACCACATGGATCGTCTTGACGCCTCGGTCCCGGATCGACTGGATCACCGCCCGGCTGGCGCCGCCGGCACCGAGAATCACCGCGGCCGAGATGCGGTCCCATCCTTTGGCGTTCTCGTCCAGATTGGCGACGAAGCCACGCCCGTCGGTGTTCGTCGCGCGGATTTCTCCATTTTCGAGCCAGAGGGTATTGGCCGCTCCGAGTTCGGCGCTGAGCTCGTCCGGCCGATCAGCCAGCCGGAAGGCGGCCTCCTTATGCGGAATCGTGACATTTCCGCCGCAGAAGTCGGTTCTTCCTTCCTTGATTTGCCGCATGAAATCGGGAAAGGCCTCGGGCGTGACCTCGTGGGCCCGGTAGCTTCCCCGAATTCCGAACTGCTTCAGCCAATGGCCATGAATGAGCGGCGATCGCGAATGCTTCACCGGATAGCCGGTTACAAAGGCATGGTTAACAAATGTTTCACGTGAATCATGCATCGATCGCACCCAGTTCGCGGAGTTTGGAGAGAAGCGGCAGCATCGGCAGGCCGAGTATGGTGAAATAGTCGCCCTCGATGGTCTCAAAGAGCTGGATGCCCTCGCCTTCGAGCTGATAGGCGCCGACGCTTGTCAGCGCCTTCTCGCCCACCCTTGCAAGATGTCGATCTATGAAGCCGTCGCTCAATGGCCGCACGGTCATCTTCGCAGTCGAGACGTGCCGCCAAACGACCTCGTCGTCGCGCACGAGAACGATCGCGCTGTTGAGACTGTGCGTCCTGCCCGAGAGCGACCGGAGATGCTCGGCGGCTTCCGTCATGTCGCGGGGCTTGTGATAGACGCGGGTTCCAAGCGACATCGTCTGATCCGAACCGATGACAAGGGCGTTCGGAAAATACCGTGCGACATCCTTCCCCTTGGCTTCGGCAAGCGCCAGGGCGACATCGGCCGGCGAAGCACCAGACGCTTCCAGCGGCTGCTCGAGCGCACGCTCGTCGATCGCGGCGGCCCGGGCCTCGAAGGCCAATCCTGCATTGGCAAGCAGAGTGCGGCGAAAAGGACTGGCCGAGGCCAATACGAGCAAGGATTTCATTTTTCCGGTTCCGTGTTCGCGGTCTGCAAGCTGTTCTTGCGGCTCGCTCTATCTAAGCCGCGGCCGCAGGGCAACAATTGCGGCGGCAGTCTCCTCTATCGAGCGCCGCGTCACGTCGATCAGCGGCCAGTTGTTGCGCGCGCAAAGCGAGCGGGCATATTTCAGCTCCTCGGCGATCGCCGCCCGGTCGGTATAATCTTCCCCGTGGAAGTTCTGCGTCGTTCCGAGCACGCGATGCTGGCGCACCTGGGAGAGGCGCTCGGCCGAAGCGATGAGCCCGACGATGAGCGGTTTCGTCGCCTTCAGGAGCGCATCGGGCAGGGACACGCCCGGCACGATCGGAATGTTCGCCGTCTTTATACCGCGAAACCGATCTCGTCCTGCCCGCCCGCATAAATACGCTTGTCTTTCCCGATCGCTATAGAACGCACAATCGTCTTATTGGGCAGCGGGTAAACGCGCCAATGCGTGCCATCGAAACGCAGCATACCCTCATTATTAGCAAAATACATAATACCATGAACATCCTGCTGAATGTCCCAGTTTTGAGTACCGCCCCCAGACACGTGCTTGGAATAATCTGATGATCTCGGGCAAACCAATCGTGTTCTGCCCAAAGCAGGATATCTCCGCAAAGAGAAACAGCAGTAGCAATCGTTTAAACCTCTTCATAAGCAAGCGGATATCGAAAGGTGGGTCGCCCTTCCGGGGCGCTCTGCCTTGATCTGTTGTTCATCACAAACCTCAACTTCGTCCCCCTGTTCAAGGTCAGTGCATCCGGCAACACCGGAGACTATTGTGAAAGTAAGATTTTTTTGATGATGTAGTATTGTTGTACCCGAAAAGCCTGTTTTTATTGACTTGCAGCAGCGTGATGTAGTGGTGATGTAGTAGAAAAGCACGCATATGCAGTACCGGGCTCTAACTTTAGAACTGGCAAAAAACAGAACAGAGCCAGACCGGTTTCACCCTGCTCAATGCCTTGCTTCAGAACCTGTCCGATTGCTGCCCAACTGTACGATTGCCAATCACGAAAAACGAAATTGTTTGCTTATGAAAATGAAAGCTGTACTGCTAAGTCTTGCAGTACTACTCAGAACATCTGGCCGATTAACCAGGCCTACTGGACGATCCATCCCCGTTACCGGCACGGTAACCAGTAAGGCCGCCGGCACACCGGTTCCCAACGCCACCGTTGTTGTAAAAGGAACCACCACCGCCACTACCACCAACACCGAAGGCAATTTTGCCATCACAGTGCCTCGCGCTGGTACCGTACTCGTCATCTCCCACATTGGCATGGCAACCCGGGAATTTACCGTCCGCGATGCCACCGCCGTCACCATCACGCTCGAAGAAAGCTCCGGCGCGGCGGACCTGCATGGCGAGCTCGCGCGTCGGCGCAATGACGAGGCCGAGAGGCGTGCCGGCGTCGCCGAAGCGCTCCGCCTCGCCGAGCAGTTCCGCCGCCATGGCGATGCCGAAGGCGACCGTCTTGCCCGATCCGGTCTGGGCGGACACCAGCAGGTCGCGGCCTCTGGCGCGGGGCTCAAGCATCGCGGCCTGGACCGGGGTGAGGGTGTCATAGCCGCGCGCCGAAAGGGCGGCGCCCAGCGCCGGAGCGATGTCGAGGGAGGCAGTCATGTCGAGGCTTTCGATTGGCGCCGCTAAAGGCGCACGGGTCGGGGGCGTATAAAGGGGCAAGCGCGAGAGGTCAAATCGCATGGGCGCGGCCGTGCGGGATTGTCGACCGCGGCGCGTTTTTTGCGGACGAAAGCAGGATCGGTCTGAGGCATTCACTTTTCCCCACAAAGGGGAAGGATCGGCGCTTCTTAGGACGTGTCTCGCAGTTCGACCGGGATGGAGGCGGCTATTGCAAGCCTCTGGATCAATGCGGCTAGGACGCGGGGCGCACCGCCCTCATTGCCGGCCTCGTCGCAGCCCTGTCCCCTGTGCAGGAATGCCAGGCGGCGCAGCTGCGCGGCCATGGCCTGCATGAAGAGCCCATATGCCCTGAGGGAGGCGGCGAGATCCTGTGCATCGGCGGGATCATTGCCGAAGCCGGCCGGCATCGGGACGGTCGTCCAGCGACTGCCGGCCGGGCTCCGTACGGAGCCCTCGAAATAGTCCCTGAGAAACGCGTTCGCCTGCCAGGCGGCCCACAGCACGCACCAGCGGACCCAGAACGGGCGGCCGGCGGCCTGTTCGGCCATGTCGGCGAGGTCGAGCAAGCGCCAGATGGAGATCGCCATCCGCTTCTCTTCCCTCCCTGCCTTCGCCCTCCAGCCCATCGCCGGCTCCTTTCATCGCAGGCAGTGTCGTGCATTCCCGGAAGGCGGGGATGAAGAAAGTTGTGGCACTAACAGGAACAAGGGGTTAGCGGAGAGCAGGCGGAAATCGATCCACCGGATGATGTGCCAGAACTGATCGCTCTGGCTCCTCTCGCGACAGCGCACACCATCCGCGATCGTCATCCCGGCGACCGGAGGTCAGCCGGGATCGATTGACCTTGGCGGGTTGGCGCCGACCCTTTTCTGCGACCGTGGGGTGTTTTCGGTGTGTAACCGGAGAGAGGAATGGATCCCGGGTCGCCTCCTGTAAAGACCGGAGACATGCCTTACAGGTGTTCGGAGACATGCCTGACACTCATTCTGAGTTTTCGGGTTGATTGAGATCGATGCTTGCGACCCTGTGAGCTCCGAGACAGATGTCGTATTTGCCGTCGCGTCCACGCGGTCGGATGGCGACGGTCTCGCCGGCCAGGGCGTCTGACCACGGCCCATGTGCGGCCCTTGAATTGAACGCGCCCTCTCGACGGGTCGACTTTGCGGACGATCTCGCCCTCATCGTATTGCGGAATGGGGAGTGTCTCGGGATAAGGCCGCCTCGATGGGCGATAGCGTTCGGCCGGCGTTGCCTGGTCAAGGGCCTGATGGGGCCGTTCGCGATTGTAGATATGCGCGCCAGCGATCGAAGACGGCTTGGGCATGGGCCTGATCGCGCAGGTTCACCAGGTTGAAGACCTCGGCGCCCAGAGTGCGATGGAAGCGCTCGTTCTTGCCGCGCCCCTGGGGATGATAGGGCCTGCTGTAGATGGACCTGATGCCCAGCTTGAGGAGCCAGACCCGCAGGATCGTCCACTTTCCCCCGCCCCAGGGTGGGCCGTTGTCGACATAGATCGCTTCGGGCAGACCGTGGTGGCGAAGGGCTCTTTCGAGGCGATTTTGCACGGTCTGGAGCTGCTGATTGAGGCAGGCTCCGAGTTCCACCGCAAAACGGGAGTGATCGTCGATGATGGTGAGGGCATGCATCCACTCGCGATTGGCCAGTCGGGTGCGCCCCTTGAAGTCCATCTGCCACAAGTCGTTGGGCGCGGTCTTCTCGAAGCGTTCAAAGTCACGGCCGGGCCGATCGGGGGCGATGCGGCCATGACGTTGCAGAACTGCATGGATGCTCGACACCGCCGGCGGCTCGATCCCGCAGCGGTTCAGAATGGCGGCGATCTTGCGGGCGCCCCAGGCGGGATGGGCATCGCGCACCTCAAGGATCTTCTCTTCCAGCACTCTGGCCATGCGACGAGGGCTATCGAGCGGCCGGCGTGAACGATCGGCGAAACTCTCCTCGCCCGCAGCATGCCGACGCAGCCACAGATGGCCCGTCTGACGACTGATGCAAAAGCGCTCGCATATCGCCGACACATTCGCCCCTTCGAGCGAAGCCAGCATCACAAACTCCCGGCGCTGATCCTCCACCGACACCTCCAGCCATCCCATCTCCAC